>WAOY01000213.1 GCA_015520985.1 DHVE2 group archaeon | reverse complement strand
CTGCATATCCCCGCACACTCCCCCAATTTCTCCCCCTCTAAGAAACGGTATGGCCTGATCCTCATCGAGGACCACCACGTTCTTTCTGGCGTGCATGCCCACCACCCTGAGGAATGAAGTGGTTGGCTTGAGATCTCGGGAAATCCTGAGAGCCCTGATTCCAACAGTCTCGATCCTAGAAGAGGGTAGAATGGGCGACGTGGTGGCCCAGACTCCCTTTGCGAACTCGTAGAAGTCGTAAAGGGATACGATGTCGCTGGGTATCCCGAACCTCTCCACGAAATATTCCCTGTATGAGTTATTTTTTGAGAAGGGCAATGAACATCCCTCCCGTATCCACGCGGTGCGGGTAAATGCGGACAACCTTCTCGTACACTCCTTCGAAACTCCACTCCCTCCACTCCCTGGCACCCCGCTCGTAGCGGATCCCACCCAAATTCCTGGATGCGTCCATAAGTTCGAATCCCACTTCCTCCACGGCGTACCTCACCACTTCCTCGTTCTCAAGGGGATTGAAGGTGCAGGTGGAGTACAGGAGAAGCCCCCCGTCCGCGAGATGCTCCCAGGCGTTGCGGACCATGGCCTTCTGCATCCTGGACATCCTCTTATGGTCCTTCATCGCCGGCATCACCTGCTTCGGAGTTTTCCTCACCACGCCCTCGCCGGTGCAGGGGGCATCCAGGAGCACCTTATGGAAATCCACTCCCCACCTCATGTACCTGGCGTCCCCCTTCGTTATTATCACGTTCAGCGCGCCCATCCTGTCAACGTTTCCCGCCAGGGCACGGATCCTGTCATCCCTTAAATCATTCGCCACGATCGTTCCGGAATTGTTCATCATCGCCGCCATCTGCGTGGTCTTGCTTCCCGGGGCAGCGGCCATGTCCAAAACCCTCTCCCCGGGGTGCGGATCCAGGACGATGGGGGGAAGCATGGAGGCGAGGTCCTGAACGTAGTAATACCCGAGGGAGTGCTCCACCGTGGCCCCCGGGTGCTTTACCGGCATATCCACGATGCGGTACGCGTTCAAGCCGGGGAATTTCTCAAGCAAGAATCCCTTCGCCTCAAGGCGGGCCACGAGGGCCTCTTCGGATATCTTGAGGGTGTTCACCCTTATCCAGTAGGGCTGAGGGATCTCGATGCTCCGGATGAATTCCTCGAAGTCAGGTATGAAGTCGTAGTCCTCGAACCTCATGATCTCCTCTTCCACGCTTCCCTTATTACCTTCGCCAGGGCCTCGGGGGATATGCCCTCGTACTCCACGTCGCTAAACACCTTTGCGAGGACGTCTTCCACCTCGTCCAGCCTCCTGTCCCTGAGAATCCGCTCTATGTCCTCAATCTTCTCCTCAGGGTACAGGAAGAAGTCCCCTGTTATCTTTATGTCCCTGATGGTGTCGTCCTCGAATCTGGCGCGCACCTTGATGAGCTTTCCCGCCTTGTACTCGGCTCTACCTTCTGAAATTCCACTCCCGGGTCGCATACTTCTCCACCTCCAGGGTCTTCGCGTAATCGTAAACCTCCCGAGGTATTTCCTCTTCGTACATCCTGGCGTTGAGCGCCTCTCTAAAACCATCCGCAAGGACCTTCTGCAGTTCCCCAAATTCTATCTCCACACCCTCGTGCCTAAGGGATGTGACGCGATGCTTCACGCTGTCAACTATCTTATCCCTCAGCTTCTCCTCGGATACGCGGAGTATCTGGAACATCTCGTCCACATCCACATCCATCAGCAGGGTACCGTGCTGGAGGAGTCCCCCGTATTTCCTCGTCTGCGCATTGCCGGATATCTTCTTCCCGTTCACGACGACGTCGTTTATGCCGTGGTGCTGCGCGTCGAGGCCGAGGGAGGTCAGGGCCTTGATGATGCCCATGTCAATCACCCGGTACGAGTCGAGGATCCTGCCGCCTATGGAGGGAAGCACTATGGAGTACGTGACCTCGTACTTGTGGTACACTGCGCCCCCTCCCGTTATGCGGCGCACGAGGTCCACGCCCATCTCCCGCGCTTTATCCACGTCCACCTCCTCCATACTCTGGAAGTAGCCGATGCTCACCGCCGGAGGCTTCCAGCCATAAAGGCGAAGCGTCGGCCCGATATCCTTGAGGTGCACCAGGAGCGACTCATCAAAGGCCATGTTCCAGAAAGCGCTGTGCTTGGTATCGTATATCACCCGCAACTCCATGGTGACCACTATATTTTCGGCATTATTTTAATTTTTCCACTTCACACCAGTACGATGGTTCTCCTCCAATCCCGGTACCTGGAGAAGTACCTCCTCTGCACCGCCATGGCGTCGGGCTCTCCGGAGCAGCGTTCACCGGGAAGCACCCTGGCTATCTCCTCTTTCAGGGGTACGATGCAGAGATCCGCGCCGATCCTCCCGGCGATATCTGCGAGGAGTTCCTGGCTCCTCCTCACGCTGTTCAACCGGGCCACGTCTCCGACGAAAAAACCAATCGTGGATATATGTCCCCCGCGGTCCACCCACACAGGAACCTCGTAGGAGAGGAACCTCCTGTGCCAGAAATCCGTGAGGAAGATGTCCGGAGAGATGCGCAGTATCTCCCGTTCAATAGCAGCGTAGTAATCATCCACAACGAATTTGAGTTCAGCGCCGTGCTTATTCGCTATTCTCTCCGCCTCCCTCCTCTGCATCTCCACCGCGAACTTCTCCATCTCCTCAATTGCGTGAGACGGGAGAACATAAGAGCTTTCGGTGCGCACCTTTTCCAGGACTCTCCGGTCCACGATGTAAAGCAGGATGAGCTCATCGCATATATTTGCCCTTTTCAGGGAATTTTCCGGATAGTGCTCCTGATCAGCGGCCACAAGACATCTCAATCACAGCACCCCCATCGCGTTCCAAACCACCGTTGCGAATACGTACACGATAATCGCTCCCACAGCATCGGCGAGGATCCCGGTCTTCATTATATCCCTCTGGCGGAAGTAGCCCGTGCTATACGTTATGAGATTCCCCGGCGTGCCAACGAGGAGAGCGTAGCCGAATCCGCCAGCGAGGGCGATGGCCATCGCAATCTGAAGCACGCTCAGCCCCGATGCAACCGCGATGCCCGTGCCTATCGGGAGCATCAGAGCCACCGCGGCCGCGTGGCTCATTATCTCGGTCATCATTATCGTGACCACGATGAGAACCAGGAGGATAAGATTGGGATTTGAGCCAAAGACTGCCACGATGTTCCCGGCCAGCCATTCTGAGGCGCCGGTTATCTGCAGCCCGCGCCCCAGGGTCATTGCCCCGCCGTAAAGCAACACGACGCCCCAGGGAAGCGTCTTCTCCACGTCCCTCCAGGACGCTATGTCCAGCAGGAAAATCAGGACGGCGCCTATTATGACCGCCACCGCTATGCCCCACCCGTGCATGGTGAGGAGGAGGAAGATGGTTATGAGAATCACGGCGAGCATCTCCCATTCCTTCCTCCCCATTTTACCGCGAGAGGGCAATTCCGTGGAGAACTCAACGCTCTCCGGTGGATGCACCCTCGTGATGATCAGCCACAGCAGAGGGATCATGAGCAACGTTACGGGCAGGGCCATGATGACCCACTGCAGGAAGGAAACGTGTATTCCGAAGTTCTCGTAGAGGAATGCGACGGTGTATGGGTTCCTGGCTCCTCCCATGAGCGTAGCTACGCTCCCTGCGGTGCACCCGTAGGTCAGGGCTATCATACTTGCCTTGCCGAAGTTGCTGCCCTTCTCCACAGCCGCTATGGAGAAACCCACGATGGGGAGGAGAAGCGCCACCACGGCGTGCTCGGACATGAAGAAAGAGAGGGTGGAGCCCATGAGGAGAACACCGAGGATAAACCTCCCCGGGGAATTCCCGAAAACCTTCAAGACGAAGGCCGCAAATCTAGCGTGAAGGCCGCTCTTCTGCACCCCCGCGGCGAGAATGAATGCACCGATCAGGAAGAACACTGCCTCGTTGCCGAAGAAGCTGAACACCTCCCCCGATGGAAACACACCCAGGATGGGAGGGAGGATCATGACCAGGAGCCCTGATATGCCCAGGGGAAGCGCCTCGCTAACAAATAGGACTGCGGCGAAGAGAAGTATGGCGAGCATCATCTTCCCTTCGTAGGTAAGCCCGGGCGGCGTGGGGATGAAATAAAAGATCAGGGGAATCAGGGAGGCAAAAAACAGTATGAGGAGTTTGTTCCTAGTCAATTATGCCTCGCCCCTTCATGAAGGCAAGGACCTTCTCCACGCTCTCCTCCACCTCCTCCTTGTCCGTGTCCAGGATGAGGTCCGCAGGTGGATCCGTGGGCTCCTCGAAAGGATCATCCACGCCGGTGAAGTTCTTTATCTCACCAGCCAGGGCCTTCTTGTACATACCCTTAACGTCCCTCTCTATGCAGACCTCCACGGGGCACCGGGTCCATATGAGGTGGAACCTATCAGCGCCGATTATATCCCGGATA
Source organism: DHVE2 group archaeon (assembly GCA_015520985.1). Classification (GTDB taxonomy): domain Archaea; phylum Thermoplasmatota; class Thermoplasmata; order Thermoplasmatales; family Aciduliprofundaceae; genus JAADDK01. The sequence continues at coordinate 1,301 of WAOY01000213.1, read as the reverse complement.
TCCCGGCGTATGTCGTTGTAAGGCGAGACGAAGGTTGCGAGCACGATCACGTCGTTCCTAGAGAGAAGCTTGGCGATGAAAGCCACCCTCTCTAAATTCTTCCTGCGGTCCTCCTTGCTGAAACCCAGGTCCCTGGATATGGGGCTCTTCCTTATTATATCCCCATCCAATCTCTCAACTCTGTATCCCTTCTCCTTCAAAATATTGTACACCCTATCCGCTATAGTGGTCTTTCCGCTGCACGGCAGTCCCGTGAACCATATCGTCGCTCCTTTCATTTCTTCACCTCCTTCTTTCTGTTCCTGTAAAGATTCGGATCCACTGCCTTAACGGCGTTTTCCACGTTCAGCAATCCCCCGAGGAATTCGTTCACCCTCTCTATCTCCCTGCGGGGATTCTCGATCACATCGTTGTACTTGACGGTGATGTAATCGATGTCATCTCTCTCCTCCAAAAGTTTCAGGGCATATTTGTTCAGGCGCTCAAACGCCTTCTTGTCCTCCTCGCCCAGCTCCTCGCCGATCATCTTGCTCATTGACGCCATGATCTCGTCCATGTCCCTCAGCATGTAGATGACCTTGTACCTGAACCCCTTTGGTAGGTACTTCACACCGTAGGCGGTGACCTTTATCACCATGCCGTCGTACTTCTCCATGGGAAATGTGCCCTCCATAAGGCGGTTTATTATCTTCCCGCCCTCAAGTTCGAAGTAGCCCTTGGGGTTGTGCTCGTCGGGCTTGCGCTTCGTATCGAACGCTACCTTCATCCCGCCCAGGTAGAGGATCTGCATCATCATAGATGTGCCCGATCTCTCAAGACCTGATACAATGTAATTCACCATCTCAGCACCTCCAGAATCTCCTCAGCGAACTTCTTCCCCTCGCCTTTCGGGAGTATCGCCCCCATGACTTCCCTCTTTCCGCCGGCGCGGTATCCCTTCTCCTTGGCAATCTCAATGAGTGGCAGAGCGTTGAAATCCTCTGCGGGGGAGCGGATGTAGAACTCATCTCGATCGCTCTTCTCATTAACCACTATCGCCGCCTTCCCGAGATCCCAGGCCAGACGGCGTGTAACGGATGAGATTATGTGGTAAGGCGATTTCATCACAAGGAAATAGTAAGATCCGCGGTCTTCTGCGCGCTCGGCCCATCTCTTAATCTCCCTCTCAATCCTCTCGAGGTTCCTGTGCAGCCTTTCTTCGTTCAGTATGGCATCTAGGCCCTGCAAGGCGAGGTGCACATTCTCTATCACTTCGTCCCTCCTATCAAGCTTGAAGCTGGAATCGAGGAGGTCCACCGCCT
>WAOY01000212.1 GCA_015520985.1 DHVE2 group archaeon | reverse complement strand
CCAGGATACCCCGTACCGTTTGCGGTGATGCTTGAGGTGGGATCCACATAAAGGCTGTTCACATGAAGTTCCAGAGTTCCATTTACAACGATCTTGCCGTGGTTTAACACGCTCACGTTCCCGTAATATTGCGTGCCGTTGAGGTACACGGTCTTTCCATCTACCACGAGATCAGCTGCCCTGATCAGTGCCGGATCGAAGCGAACCTTCTCCACGGTTATCCTGCCAGCATCGCTTGCCGTGCCTGCCATATCATACTGCCCCATCCAGTCCCGGGACAGGACGAAGATTCTCCCTGGTACAGCGGAATCCCCCTCCAGCTCGTTGCCAGCGAATGCCACGGGCACATCCCTCACGTAATGCCATGAGCCTCCGTAGTACCTGAACAGGCGCGCATTCGCCTGGAAGCCCCTTCCCTCCACCCTCACCATGTACCCGGCTGGGAAGGGCAGGAACGGTGCTCGGTATCCCCCGGAGGATTCCACATAGATGAAGAAGGTGTCGTTGCCCGTGAGCCTGATCTTCGGGAGGGGACCTATGTACACGTGCACCTCCCTGCCAGCATAGGGCTCGGGGAAGTCGTCGGGTATGGTGGTGTTGAGCCACATATCTTCGCCGTATGGATAATCTGCAACGCCATCCGCGTCCACATCGGGCATGCTCTCTCCATCCATCACGATGGTGCTCTCCTCGTCCGGGATTCCGTCGTTGTTGAAATCATCGGGGAACGGATCGTACATGTCCGGCACCGTGTCCCGGTCTGAATCCGGCAGATACTTCTTGATCACCTCAGGAACCACGTCCCCCGCAAGCACGGGTGCAGCGGTTCTGAAGTAGAAGAACCTCTCCGACCTTTTGACCTCCAGCAGGTCTATGTTCTCGTGCACGTAAGGCGACGCGTGGGCCACATCGTCCCGTGGGTCATCGGTCCCATTGAGGCTTCTCCACTCCCCGAAACTCCCGTCCACCCCGAAACTCGCGCCCCCTATCTCTACGCTCTTCCCCGTGTTCTCCACGTTCACTCCCGGGGTCCTGGCGATGACCCTGATTCCAAGGGTCCCGTGTCCACTTGCAGCCACGTAGACGTAGTAACTTTCCCTTCCCTCCACCACGTCCTGGAGGATCCATTTCCCAACGAGCTCCCCGTCGCTCTTCCTCCTTATCTCGGCATCGCACTTGAGGGATGAAGAATTGCCCGTTGGTTTTATGTCCAGGTCCAGTCTCACCCTCCCGCTGGTGTTCACGTCTATCCTGGCTAAGGGTCTGCTTTCATCGTAGGTATCCTGAATAACGCTCACCTTAACGAAGGCGGAGGGCCCGCGGGATATTGGGATCTCGGACATGTCCTCGGAGGTCTCGTTCTTGAGAACGACGAAAATCACCGGATTATCTGCCTTAACCGGTATTTCCATCTCCATCTCTTTCTCCCCCAGGGCCACCCTCGGCGAGCCGAAGTCAGCGAAGGCGCTCCAGTTGTACTGGTCCACGGATGTGAACCTGTAAAGGTGTTTCTCCTCTGTACTCGCGTTCCATCCCACCAGCCTGGCCATGTAATCGGCTCCTATGTTGCCTACGCGGTACCCCGTGGATTCATTTCCGTCGGAGTCCACGAACACGTAAATGCCCTGGGGCCTTTCCATCAAGTCCGAGTGGGATTTCAGGTATACAAAGATATCTCCCTGGATGGCCACCTTTGCCAGTTCGAGCGGACCATCCGCGGAGCCGTAGGGGTCGGGTATGGCCCTCACTCCGGACCAGTCCCCAAACGAGCCGTCTACCACGATTGCACTCTGGTTGCTCACCAGCGCATAGGGAAGCACGATCGCGGATAACATCAGGATCGCGAGGAGCGCCACCGGTAGTGGTTTTAGTCCTTTCCTTTCCCTCACTGTTGCCCTGCTGCCCAGCCCGTTCACCACACCCCTGCCGTTAACGAGGCTGTTACCGTTCACCAGCCCCTTCTTCATCCTCATATCCCTTCTCTGGGGCACCTTCACCGTCCTTTTGCTCTCCACCCTCATCTCGGCTGCCATTATTGCTTTCTCCGCCTGGTCCCGGCCCATGTCGGGCAATATCGCCATCAGCTCTTCCGGGCGCATCCTTGCTACGTCCTCCACTCCCTTGCCCGCGAGGTGCAGCCTGTATGCCCTGCTCACGCCGATGTACGGGAGTTCGAGCAGTTCGCTCCTGAATTCCCTCCTCTCCCCCAGTTTCCTCTCCATGTGCATCTCTGCAGCGATTATGATATCCTCGGCCTCCCTCCTCCTGAGGTTCGGAACCAGTTTCCTCAGTTCATCGGGGGTCATGGAGGCGATCTTCTCTATGTTGAGCCCGAGGGATTCCATTATCTCTGCCCTCTTCTTCCCCACGTGGGGAAGCCTGTACACCTTTCCGTTCCTGGACTTCCTGTCCATCCTGCTGAAGACCTCTCCCCTCGCCAGTTCTATTATCGCTTCCGCGAGGTCCCTGTCCACGGGCATGTATTCCATGAGCTCCTCCGGGCTCATGTCTGCTATCCTGTAGAGGGCTATGCCCCTTTTCCGCATCTCCTCGATGTAGTTCCTCGCTTCGTCCTCTCGGGCCATCTGTGGTTGTTATTAAACCCTGTTGGAATAAAAAGGTATCGGCATGTGCCTGAGAAGATTTTAATAGGATTCGGGCATATGGAATTCCATGAGCTACATAGACCTGAACTACCAGCCGAGGGAGAGCGACCTGCTCGTGTGGTTCTACGCCGAGCCACCTGCGGGGAAGGATATGAAATACGTGGCCGATAGAATAGCGGAGGAATCGTCCATCGGTACCTGGACTGACCTGAAGACCCTTCTCCCCGACATATGGGAGAAGCTCCGAGCCAGGGTTTACGAGATTGACTCTTCGCGGGGTTATGTGAAAATCGCATACCCCCTACACCTCTTTGAAGTGGAGAACATGCCCGCCATACTTGCGAGTGTGGCCGGCAACGTCTTCGGCATGAAGAGCGTGGAGAACCTGCGCGTCCTGGACATCAGGTTTCCCAGGGAACTCCTGGATAGGTACCCCGGCCCCAGGTACGGCGTTGAGGGCGTAAGGGAACTCGCAGGGGTATACGATAGGCCATTCCTGGGGACTATAATAAAGCCGAAGATAGGGCTCCCGGCGAAGATGCACGCCGAAGTCGCG
>WAOY01000211.1 GCA_015520985.1 DHVE2 group archaeon | reverse complement strand
CGCCCCGCCGATTATGGGCCCGAATGCCGCGGCCGCGCCGGCGATTGCGCCCCAGCCGGCGAATGCGAAGGCGCGGTCTTTCCCTTCGTAGGCCTTGGTGATGTAAGTCACCGTTACCGGCATCATCATCGCTGCGCCTATCCCCTCGAGGACGGACCAGCCAATTATCAGGACTATGAGGTTTGGGGAAATCGTCGCAAGGGTGGTGCCCACGCCGTATATCGCGAGGCCCACCATAAAGACCTTCTTCGTCCCCCATATATCCGCCATCTTCGCCCCGACGATCATGAACGCGGCCATCACGAGGGTGTAGAGAGCGATCGCCAACTGGATTCCGCTCACCGTCGTGCCCAAATCGCGCACCAAAGCGGATATGGAGACGTTCATCATGGTCATGTCTATCGTCATAATGAACATCGCAAAGCTCATCATGTAGAGGACGCCCCACTTCCCCTGCTTTTTTCCGGCCATGGCCTTCATAAGAGGGGCGGGGTATAAATAAATTTCCCGAAATGCCCGTTCATTTTTTTATACTGCGGCACCATGCCTCAGGTATGAAGCTCATCATCGACATGGACGGCGTGATTTACCGTGGCTCAAAGCCGCTACCCCACGCGAAGGAGTTCATCGAGTTCCTGCAGGAGAACGGCGTGGAGTTCGTATTCGCCACGAACAATTCAACGAAAACGAGAGAGATGTTCGCCGAAAAACTGGGGAAAATGGGAATCAAGGTGAGCCCCGAGAGGATAATCACCTCCTCCTACGCCACCGCCGAGTACCTGCGGGAGAGATACAATGAGGGAAGGGCGATAATAATCGGGGAGAAGGGCATAGAGGAGGAGACGAGACGCATCGGCTGGGAGGTGCTCCCGCTTGAAGAGTGGAAACGCGCGACGCATGTTCTCGTTGGAATGGATCGCACGCTCACTTACGATAAGCTCAAGGCGGGGTGCCTGGCCATAAACAACGGCGCTAGATTTGTGGCGACGAACAACGACGTGAATTTCCCATCGGAGGAGGGCCTTATCCCAGGCGCGGGGAGCATGGTGGCTGCGCTGGAGGCGGCGACGGGTAAGAAGGCCTTCGTGGTGGGGAAGCCCAACGAGCCGTACATCGAAATCATCCGCAGAGTTCTCGGCGAGGGGGAGTACTGGGTAATCGGCGACCGCGTGGACACGGACATGCTCCTGGCTGAGAGGATGAGCGCGAAGAAGGTCCTTGTGCTCACAGGCGTTGCAAGGGAGCCCACCGGCAGGGAGGATTACGTCGTCGCTAATCTCGGCGAGCTCATCGCGGTGCTGAGGGAGCGCCTATGATAGAGGAGAAGATCATCCTATTGCGGGGGGAGATAGGGGATATAGTGAAGAAGCGTATGAGGGAATTCGAATCCATGCGAAGAATGGACAACGAGCGCGTATTTCAGGAGCTTGCTTTCTGCATCCTAACCGCGAACTCCTCCGCGAGGATGGGGCTCAAGGCGCAGAGGGAAATCGGCGATGGCTTAGTGCATTACCCCGAGGAGAAACTGAGGGAGGAGCTGAGGAGAATAGGATACCGATTCTGGCGAGTGCGCGCGAAGTACATCGTGGAGGCGAGGTGGATAATCCCGGAGATAAAGGAACTCTTCAAGATGCCTGAGGAGGAGGCGAGGGAATACCTCGTTGCGAAGGTCAAGGGGCTTGGGATGAAGGAGGCGTCGCACTTCCTGAGGAACACAGGCGCCAAGACCCTTGCAATAGTGGACAGGCATATCGTACGCGTGCTGAGCGAGGCGGGCGTAATAGAGGAGCCAAAGAGCATAACGAAGAGGAAGTACCTGATGATAGAGGAGAAGGAGCGGGAAATCGCGAATCATCTGGGTATGAATGTTGCGGAGCTGGATCTCTACCTGTGGTACATGAAAACGGGCGAGGTGCTTAAGTGAATCAGTCAATGAGAATAAGGCCGTAGAGAACGGGCTCGTCGTAATTCAACTCCACCATTGAATTCACCTCCACGCCTATGGCGTCCATGGACGGGCGCACCTTATCGGGCAACTTGCATATGCCTCCGGATTCGAAGGTGCACTCGTCGCAGAGGTTGCAAGCCCCGGGGAACAGTGCAAGGGCATACGGGCTCGTTCTGAAAAACTCTCTTTCCCGGCGCAGGAGATACAGCAGGATTTCTCTCTTCTCCTCCTCGAATCTCCCCATGTCTATCCTGAACTTCACCAGGATTGCACGGGAGTAATGGGAAAAGAGCTCCCTCGCCTCTTTCCACGACGGCACATGGGGAGGGCATGATGGCCTCTTTCCGTAGAATGGGCAGGTGCGGCACTTCCACACCGGCCGCGGGGAAATCCGAATGTCGCGGGGATTCACCTCTCTCTCCTCTACGACCTCCACGGCGCTCCAAGGGATGAAAATTATTAAAAGGTATCGCCATTCCCGCACCATGGAGAGAAAAGACTACGCCATGCGGATCGAACTCGTGAAGAAGTTGAGGGAGATGGGGATTGAACCCTATCCCCATTCCACGCCAATCACCCACGAGATAGAGGATATAGTGAGGGACCCGGACTCCTTCATGGGGAAAGAGGTCGCCGTTGCAGGAAGGGTATACGCGCTCAGGTTCCACGGCAAGCTCGCCTTCGCAACAGTCAGGAGCAACGGATTCGCCATTCAGGGCTTCTTCCGCTACGACGTGCTCGGCGAGGAGCAGTACAAATTCCTGAAGAAGTTCGTGGACCGCGGCGATTTTCTGTGGATGCGCGGCGAAGTCACGCGTACAAAGCGTGGGGAGCTCAGTGTGCTGGCGAAGGAGATAAAAATCGCCTCCAAGGCCCTCTACGACCTGCCCCACGAGTGGTTCGGCGTGGAGGACGTGCAGACCCGCTACAGGAAGAGGTACCTCGATTTGATGCTCAACCGCGATTCCTTCGAGGTGTTCGTGAAGAGGTCAAAAATCATTGAGGAGATGCGCAGATTCCTGTGGTCCCGCGGGTTCCTTGAGATGGAGACCCCGGTGCTCCAGCCCATATACGGCGGGGCGAACGCAAAGCCCTTCAAAACGCACGTGAACGCGCTGGATCGGGATTACTACCTGCGCATATCCGATGAACTGTACCT
>WAOY01000210.1 GCA_015520985.1 DHVE2 group archaeon | reverse complement strand
TCCCTGGTGTCCTCTGCGATGGTGTTCGAGGCTCTGCGGGCCACGGACGTAGCCCTGGACGAGAGGATAATGCTTGCGCGACCGCACCCCGGGCAGATCAAGGTGGCTGCTATCCTCAGGGAATTCTTAAAGGGGAGCGATATCGTTAAGGAGGCTCGCAAAGAGAAGGTCCAGGACGCCTACTCCCTGAGATGCACCCCCCAGGTTTACGGGGCAGTACTTGATACCGTGATGTACGTCCGCGAAGTGGTTGAGAGGGAGATCAACTCCGCCACGGATAACCCTCTTGTTTTCGACGATGTTCTCTCAGGTGGCAACTTCCACGGCGAACCCATCGCCCTGGCCATGGACTTCCTCGCGATAGCCCTCGCGGATCTGGGGAACTTCATGGAGAGGCGAATAGCCAGGATGGTTGACGGGAAGTTGAGCAATTTGCCCCATTTCCTCGTTGAGAAGAGTGGGTTGAACTCCGGATTCATGATTCCCCAGTACACCGCTGCAGCGCTGTGCAACAGGAACAAGATTCTCGCGCATCCAGCGAGCGTGGACACCATACCCACGAGTGCGAACCAGGAGGACCACGTGAGCATGGGGATGAACTCAGCCATCAAGCTTGCGGAGATCGTGGACAACGTGCGCCGCATCCTCGCCATAGAGTTCCTATGCGCCAACCAGGCCCTTCACCTCACCGGCCATTCCTCCAGGGTGAATGAACTCGCTATGGAGGCGATTTCAATACCCAAGGTGGAAGAAGATACAGTGTTCCACGATCTCATCGTGGAGATCGAGGAGAAGATAAAGAAAGGTGCCATCGTGGATGCGGTGGAGAGGGAGTTCAGAATAGCTCTCTGATTTTCTCCTTTATCTCCCCTATGCTGAGGAAGGTCTCCGCTATGGGTATGCCCTCCAGCGTCGCGAGTTTTATGGCGAGCTCGTCCACCTTCTCCGGGTTTATGTATATCACCGCGCTGGGCTTCAGGGGATGGGCCCTTATAGCCACCATCGGGGAGCGGCCGTACTTGACCCCGCTGAAGAAAAGTGCTCTATCGACGCTCCACCCGTAAACCTTGAAGTAGTCGTAGGAGTTGAAATGCAGAATCGCCTTGAGGCTGTCCAGGATGGTGTACCCGTATATAGCCCTCCTGAACTCTATCTCAGGGTTTAGAACGCGGGCATCTATCTGCCTCATGAACTTGTCCACCTCAACGCTGTAGGGGAAGTCGAAGATGTCGATTATCGCCTCCTCGCCGTAAGTCGGGAGGAACTTCTTGATTATCTCCCCTCCCCGTGCCTCGTCTATCTCTATGAGGGCGTTTACGAACCTGCGCACCATACCCACGCCAGGAGATTTCCTGCGCCCGGACTCGTAGTCGCTTATGACCGATGAATTTATGCCCAGGTGCCTGGCGAGGTCCTGCTGTGAGATCCCGAAAATCTCGCGCCACTTTCGCATTGTGGCCCCTGGCTTGCTGGACAGAACGATCTCGCCGGCTATCTTCTCGGCAATCTCCATACCTTTGCATGGGCTTGGAGAATTTAAACCTTCTGTCATCTCCACAGCCTGTTCCCGATTACCCTGATGTACTCCCTGAGCAGGTGGTCAAAGCTCACCCTACCCCTCACGTACCAGTAGAAGGCCGCGTAAAGATCCCGGTTCCCGTACCTGCTCAGGTAGTAGGAGTCGTAGTAGACGAAGTGCCTGTCCAGCTGGCTCTCCGGACCGTACATGTATATGCCCCTCCTCCACATGTCCCTCTGCTCCGAGGTCATGATGTGGTATATTTTCAGCAAATCGTTGCCCGGGTAAGAGCTGCCCAGGAGGTCCTGGAGGTCCCTCCACTGGACGTTGTGCATCTCCGTAACCGTTTCCCTCCTCTTCGCCTTGATTTTCTCCCCCTTCACCTCCTCCTCTCCTTTCTTTTCATTCTTTATCTCCTCCTTCCCCTCCTCGAACTCCGGGATCTCCGGCGGTGATTCCCAGATCTCTCGAAGGTCGTCCTTCAGGATATAAAAGGCGCCGAGTCCCAGGCCCAGGAGCGTGGCGAAGGCGATGGCTCTCTTCTCTTCCTCATCCCCCATCGGAGACATTATGTGATTCGGGAATTTATACTTTGCCCGAATACTTCAATCCCACGTTCTCCCGGTACACCCTCAGCAGTTCCTCGAAACTTATCTGGTCGTAGACGTACATGTTGAAGGCCCTCATCAGTTCCTTCCTTCCGGATTTACCGAGGTGGTAGGAGTCGTAGTAAACGAAAAGGCGATCCGGATAGCTGTTCACCCCGTTTTGGAATATTCTCCTCCTCCTCCACTCGTTCTTCTGCGATGTCAGCAGGAGGGGGTATATCTTCTCCATGTCCTCGCCGGGATACGTGGAGCCCATGATCCCCTTCAGGTCTTCCCACTCTATGCCCTTGGTATTCCGCGTAGCTTCTCCTATCAATGCATTTTCCTCTCCATTCTCCGGTTCCAAGGATTTCCCCGGTGCATCCGCTGGGATTCTGGGTAGTTCCTCCCTCAAAAGCAGATACGCTCCGGCTCCGAGGCCCAGGAGGGTGAGAAAAGCTACCAAAGCCCTGCGGTCATCTTCCATAATTGAGCTATGCCTCCGCGGGATTTATCCTTTTCCATCGAAGTTTTATATGCATTCGCCCATGCTCCGCCATGCACGGATGGACTGGAAAGCTTCTCCGCATCGACCTGCAGGATGAGAGCGTGAAGGTAGAAGACATACCCGAAGAAATTCTCTTGGATTACCTGGGCGGTCGCGGGCTCGGGGTTAAACTGTATTACGATTCCGTATCCCCCGAGATCGAGCCACTGAGCGAGGAGAACCCACTGATCTTCGCGGTGGGTCCCCTGACCGGCATAGCCCCCATGTCCGGGAGGCACGCCGCAGTATCGAAATCACCCCTCACCGGCACGATCCTGGATTCCAACTCCGGCGGGGAGTGGGGTAAGGAGATGAAGTACGCGGGCTTCGACGCCATCATCGTTCAGGGCAAGGCGGAGAGGCCGAAGTACATCGTAATACGGGACGATGAAATCTCCTTCGAATCCGCCGAGCACCTGTGGGGGAGGGACGTGGAGTATGTCACCGGAAAACTCGAGGGGCTGGGGAGCGTCGCGGCCATCGGGCCAGCGGGGGAGAAAGGAGTGCTTTACGCGGCGATAATGAACGATCTCACGCATGCCCTTGGCAGAGGAGGGCTCGGCGCGGTTATGGGTGCAAAAAATCTAAAAGCGATCGTGGTCCGGGGGAGCAGGAAGCCGAAGGTTGCAAACGTGGAGAAGTATAAGGAGGCGATGATGGACATGGTGAAGCTCCTCGAAGCATCGCCCCCGGTGAACAAGGGCCTGAAGGTCTTCGGCACCTCCATGCTCTACGACATCGTGAACTACCTTGACGTTATGCCCACGAACAACTTCAACGACGTCCATTTCGACGGTGGGGAGAAGCTGTCGGGAGACTACATCATCACCCATTACAATATACGCCACGAGGGGTGCTGGGGCTGCCCTGTAAAGTGCAAGAAAAAGGATGCTAAGAGGGACATCGAGCTCCCGGAGTACGAGACAATCTGGGCCTTCGGGCCCAACATAGAGAACGGGGACTACGAGAAGGTGGTGGAGGCGAACCTGAAATGCAACAGGAACGGGATGGACACCATATCCACCGGCGCCACCATCGCCATGTGGCGAGAGTTGAAGGGGGAGAACTACCTGGAGAAGGTGGAGGAAGTGATGGAGCATGAGGACCTCAAGCTTGGCTCCATGCGCATAGCCAGGAAGTACAATGCGGAGGATAAGCGCACGGATATAAAGGGCCTCGAGCTCCCAGGATACGATCCCCGCGGTCTTTATGGGCAAGCGCTCAGCTATGCCACAAGTAATCGCGGTGGCTGCCACCTGCGCGCTTACATGGTGGCCCCGGAAATCATAGGCAAGCCGAAGCTGATCCATCGCCTGAACCCGGAGGGGAAAGCGGGGCTGGTGGTGATATTCCAGAATCTCAACGCAGCGATTGACTCGCTTATCCTCTGCAAGTTCACTGCCTTTGCGATGACTGAGGTAGAATACGCAAAGCTCCTCAGCGCCGTCACCGGCGTGGATTTCCGCGCCGAGGACCTGCTTCGCATAGGCGAGAGGATATACAACCTCGAGCGCCTGTTCAACGTCCGCGCGGGGTTCAGCGGCGAGGACGACACGCTGCCCGAGAAGATATTCAGCGGTAAGAACGCTTTATCTCGTGAAATATTCGAGGAAATGCTCAAAGAGTACTACGAGTTCCGCGAGTGGCGCAACGGGGTGCCCACGGAGGAGAAGTTGAGGAAGCTCGGGATAATCTGATGCAGAAAATCTTATTT
>WAOY01000209.1 GCA_015520985.1 DHVE2 group archaeon | reverse complement strand
GTGTGAACGATAACTCTGCCCTTCTCGGTCCACCAGAACCTGGGGTACCTCTTGTCCGGCTCCACCTCAAAATCGTAACCCAGCTCTTTTAAAGCTTTCACAATCGTGTCCAGTTTCGCCTCGAAGGCAAGATTCTTCGGAACCCTGCGCCCCTCCCTCCTGGAATAGCGAATGTTAAAATATGCGGGGTAGATTATTATGCTCATTCTACGAGCACTCCGTTGAGAACGCCGTGCTGCCCGGGCCTGGAAGTTATCCGCACCTTCCCGATGGGCGTCTCAACTATCGCGCCCTTCGTGATTATGTTCCTCTGGGCGAAGTGCGGATTCGCGGGATTCTCCACTACGCTTATAACCTTAACCTTCTCCGCCTTGCCCGTCTTGGGATTGTAAACATTCACGAAGGTATCCCGGAGGACCTTTATCTTGTAGTTTCCACCGCGCACGCGCACGATCTTTATCCTCCTATCGCCTATATGAGTGTGAACAGGCTCTCTCCCTAATTCGTAGCGCCTCTTCTTGCGGGCCATCCTGATCCTTCCGCCTGATATCTTCCTGAGTGCGCGACCCTGCCAAATCGCCATATTATCACCTCTGCACGCATATATGGGGCAAATATTTAAATGTTCCCCCTCAGGCCAGGGTGAAGAGGTACATGAAGAATGCCATCCCCAGCTGGTTTGAGAAGTTGTCGTTTGGGGGCACGTTGAAGAACTCCACCACGGTGCCCGCTATTGCGCCAACGATAGCGAGGGGCAGGGGCACGAAAAAGTAGAAGACGAGGAGGGCCGAGAGGAAGAAGGCGGCGCTCCCCTCGATGCTCTTTCCATTCTTGAATCTGTGCCTCCCCAAACTCTTCCCCACTATCGCCGCCAGGGCATCGCTTATCGTCGCCACGATTATTGTGGAGATCGCGATCTGCATTGGGAAGAGGAGCACGTTTATGAGCGCGGCGATGGCGAAGTAGAGATGCGCGCCTATGCACACCTCCTCCTCGGCGCGGGTTATCTCCCGTATTTTGCGGTCCACCATCTCGAATCCGCGGCTTATGACCTTGAAGGTCTCCTCGTTGAACAGGGGGCGTATGCCTTCGATGATCATGTCTGTGGTGTGCCTGGATATGCGGTAGGGCTCGATCATGAAGAAGAATACGATGGAGAGGGAGATGAACAGGAGGGTGAGCTCACGGCCGAAGTAGAAGTAAGATACGGGCACGAGCAACCCGGCGAGGTGCAGCGTCTTGCGGAGCGCTTCCGATTTCAGCGACACGATGGATTAAAGTTCTGGGAGTAGATAAGGGTTTCTCCTGTTAGCAAGATGCTACCTTGATGAAAGTCGTTAGGAGAAGGGCATAGGTTATGGCTTCCATTAAAACGGTTCTCAAAAACGCATCCCTGCGATTTTTAGGCCATGTTGGTACCACCACCTTCCACCAGAGGATGCACTTCACGAGCAAATCCAAGAGAAACACCAGGGTTAGGATATAGGGATTCGGGTGAATAAGGGTAAAGAAAAATGCCAACGCCAGGTAAGCGATAACCGGTGAGGCTACCATCATGCAGCTAAGACCATATTGTGCAATTAGCTCCTTCCTGAAACTATTTATATGCTCTGCTCCTTTTTTCAATTTTTGCGATGATAATTATTCTCTCCACAAACTCCACTTTATACACAATTCTCCAGTCACCGAATCGGATTCTGTATGTGTTTGGCAATCCTTTAAGCTTCTTCACATCGTACTTATCTGCAGGTACTGGCTCATTTTCCAGCACATCCAAGATCTCGACAATTTTTTCTTTTAACTCCTTCGGCAATCTTTTTGCGCTTTTTCTTGCCCTGTTGCTCACGATGATTTTAAACATAAGGGCTACTCACCAAGCAGTTCTTTTGAGAATTCCTCCTTTGTTACGTACTCTCCCCTTTTTACTTCGTTCAAGATTTCTAGGATTTCCTCCCTTTCCTCATCGCTTATCTCCTCCTCCTCAATGTACCGCGATATTAAGAACGCCAGTTGCATCTTTATCTCCTCTATGTCCCTTTTTATCTCCACAAGCTCACCCGCATCCATAGTTATACATCGCCTCCATTTACTTAACCTTTTCTTCCATTTCAGCGCGTCCAACGATGCTAAATATCCCATTCCTGTTAGTTCAAGGTTTCCCCCGCAAAACATTTAATACCCCCACGGGATTGCCTTCGCCATGTTCCGCATAGTCGCAGAAGAGGGAGATGCGCGCGTGGGGATTCTCAAAACCAGACACGGGGAGATCAAAACTCCCTTCTTCATGCCCGTGGCCACGAAGGCGACGGTGAAGACATTAACTCCGGAGGACATAAAGGGATGCGGGACAGAGGCGATAATCTCCAACTCCCTGCATCTCTTCCTCAGACCGGGGCTCGAAATCATCGAAATGCACGGGGGCCTGCATGAGTTCATGAGATTCGACGGGGTGATATTCACAGACAGCGGCGGGTTCCAGATGATCCGCAAGGGTTTTTTCGTAGGAGCGGATGAGGAGGGCATCATCTTTCAATCACCATACGATGGGAAGAAATACAAGTTCACCCCCGAGTTCAGCAAGGAGGTGCAGATGCGCATAGGGAGCGACGTCGCCATGATGCTGGACTACTGCGCCGAGTACCCGGCGAGCTACGAAGATGCAAAGAGAAGTGTTATCCTCACAACTAAGTGGGCCCGCAGGTTCCCGAGGAGCGAGGACGGGCAGTTGAACTTCGGGATCGTGCAGGGCGCAACGTACGAGGATCTCCGCGAGAAGAGCGCGAAGGACCTCGCGGCGATGGATTTCGACGGCTACGGCATCGGCGGGCTGAGCATCGGGGAACCGAAGGAGGTCATGCACCGCATGACAGAGGTGGTGAATTCAATTCTCCCAAAGGAGAAGCCCAGGTACATGATGGGCCTTGGCTCCCCGCTTGAGATAGTGGAATCCGTGCTCCGGGGCGTGGATATCTTCGACTCCGTGTTCCCAACGAGGAACGGGAGGCACGGAACTGCGATAACCTCTCAGGGAATGCTCAACCTCCGCAGGGCGGAGTTCCGCAACGATTTAAAGCCCATAGATGAAAATTGCTCCTGCTACACATGCGAGAACTTCACCCGTGCGTATGTGCATCATCTCCTCCGGGAGAAGGAG
>WAOY01000208.1 GCA_015520985.1 DHVE2 group archaeon | reverse complement strand
CTCTATGTGCCACCCAGGGCGCCCGGGGCCCCAGGGGCTCGGCCAGGAAGGCTCGCCCTCCTTCGCTCCTTTCCAAAGGGCGAAGTCCATGGGGTTCATCTTCTTCTCGCTCACCTCAACCCTGGCGCCGGCGAGCATCTCCTCCAGTTTCCTGTGAGATAATTTGCCGTACTCCTTGAATTTTTGCACATCGAAATACACGTCGCCTCCGCTCTCGTAGGCGTAGCCCCTCGCCATGATCTTCTGAATGAGTTCGATTATCTCATCCATGTGCCTGGTGGCCTTCGGTATGATGTTCGCCCTGCGCACCCTCAGGGCGTCCATGTCCTTCAGATACTCCCTCGCGTAGAAATGGGCCATCTCAATCGGATCCTCGCCCCTCTCCCTTGCCTTGTTTATGATCTTGTCGTCTATGTCCGTGATATTGGATACGAGAACCACGTCGTAGCCGATGTACTCGAGAAAGCGCCGGAAGACGTCGAACATTATCGCGACCCTGGCGTGCCCGACGTGGGCGTAATCATATGTGGTGGGGCCGCACACGTACATCCCCACTCGCCCGTCATGCACGGGCCTGAACTCCCTCTTCTCGCCGGTCAGGGTGTCGTAGATGAACAATCTTCGCATAATGATGCATGGGCGCTGTGTAAAAATAATTAACGCTCACCAATGCGGAAAAGGTGAAATAGGCGCAGTTCAGAAAAAAGAAAAACTAACGCTTGTTATCTTCTACGGTCGGATACTCAACGACTATGTCCCCATCGGCAAGCCTCTGGGACAAGGGATGTCTTGAGGGGTACGAATCCAGCTCATACTCTTTTTTGTGGGGCAAAACTTCTACCAAGAGCCACATGCTGTGGTCCTTCATTATCTCCCTATCGACTATTTTTCCCTTGAATGACACGTAAACCGCACCACACCACATGTCCGTCCACATGGCCTCTATTTTTGATTTTAATGTGATGAAATCCCCCTTTGAAATCCTAATTGTTCTTGGCCTGTCCTCTTCTGTGATTACTAGAGGCACACATCTGTATCCATACTCTGTTTTTATTTTTAGATATTTGTTTGGCACATCTATTGAAACCCTCAAGAGAAAACCAACATCTATTACGAGGTATATAAAATTGGTATCGCAGTATCCAAAGTGGAAATAACCATCTATCACCTTGCCTGTTATTTCATACTCCTTTCCTTCAAGCTCTTTAAGTCCAATACTCCCATTCTTTGAAATTTTCACATCCTCTATATTTACGCTGACTGTGGGAATCATATATTCTATGTCTCCAATTTTGCAGTACTCTTCATAAAGTATCGTAACCCCATCGTTTTTTCTAGGAGCGTTATCTTCAACCTGTAAATTGCTGGCGAACATCCATATGCGCATAGCCGAGAAATACACGTCATTTATATCATCTTTGCGCATAATTCCACACTTCTGTATTAACCAGGTTTGTACCTTAGCACTATTCCGAGAGCACCCAACCCTTAAATCCCCCATACGCATATACACAGACATGCGAAGAACGAAGATCATCGCCACCCTCGGGCCAGCCGTGAAGGACAGAATGTCAGAGTTGATAAACTCAGGCGTGGACGTTTTCCGCCTTAATGCAGCGCATGGCACAATCGATGAACACATCGCGATGGCGAGGATGGCCAGGGATACATCTGAGAAATCAGGCAGGACCGTGGGGATAATGCTGGACATAAAGGGACCGGAGATAAGGATCTCGGAAGCGAGGATTCGCTTCGCAAAGGACGGGGAGATTGTGGAGATAGGCCCTGATGGGGACATCGAGTTCAACCGCCCGGAGGTTTACGACATACTCGTCCCTGGAACGAGGGTGCTGTTCCACGACGGGGAAATAGAGGGGGAAGTGGTTGAAAAGAGAGGTAATAGGGCGAAGCTTCGTGTACTCCGCGGCGGAATCGTGGCCCCGAGGATGGGAGTGAACGTTCCGGGGAAGCATATCCCGGTGGAGTACATCCAGGAAAGGGATGTGGAGTTCATCCGTGCGCTGAGGGATGTGGACTTCATCGCCGCGTCCTTCGTTCGTAACGCCTCGGATATCCTCGATCTCAGGGAGAAAATGCTCGAAGTGGGTTGCGCCGCGAGGATAATCGCAAAGATAGAAAATGGAGAAGGGGTAGAGAACATAAAAGAAATTTTGGAGGTGAGCGACGGAATTATGGTGGCCCGCGGAGACCTGGGCACAGAAATACCCGTGGAGAATCTGCCACGTATACAGAAGGAACTGGTTCAGGAGGCGAGGAAGCACGGGAAGGTGAGCATAATCGCCACGCAGATTCTGGAGAGTATGATAAGGAATCCCAGGCCCACGAGGGCGGAGGTCTCGGACATCGCCAACGCCATACTGGACGGTGCGGATGCGCTCATGCTGTCGGGAGAGACGGCAATTGGGAAGCATCCAGTGGAGGCGGTGAAAGTCCTCGCCAGGGTATCGGAGAAGGCCGAGGAGATGCTGGTGCATCGCAATCTGGATGAGTTGAGGGGCACGATATCCGAATGCGTGAGCAACGCAGCCGTGCTTCTGGCGAAGGAGGTCAACGCGGATGCGATCCTGGTGCTCACAAGATCTGGAAAGACGGCACGGCTCATATCCAGGCACCGTATCCCCATGAGGGTGCTTGCTGCCACCCATTCCGAAAGGACCCTGAGGGAGATGAGCATCCTCTGGGGCATCCGCGGATTCCTCGTGGAGCATTTTGACTACGCGGACGATGCGGTGAAGAAGGCGATGAGCACCGCGGAGGAACT
>WAOY01000207.1 GCA_015520985.1 DHVE2 group archaeon | reverse complement strand
GCATTATCCCGGCGGCTTCTATAACCAGCTCTGGCCAGTTCTCCGTCGAGAACGGCTTTGCCTTCTGTGGCATTATGATCTTCGCGAGCCTCGGCGAGCCTGTTTCCACGCCTATCTCCGCGCCCCACCATGACTGATTGTCATCGATTATTATTTCCGAGAGCTTGTCCATGAGTTTCGAATCCCTCTGCCCCTTCACTATCGCCGCAATGCTCGCGTGAGCCCAGACGATTTTCTTGTAGTGCTTCTTGAAGAGTTTGTGCAACTTGATTAATTTCTCCTCGTTGGGGATGATGTACGACGGCGGCTTAGCACCGTAGAGCAACACGTCTTCGCTGTGTATGATTCCGTTCTCCACCCCATGTTTCACGTTCACCAGGATCTCCCTCTCTATCTTCTCGAAGGGGAAGTACCGGAGCGGGCGAAGTGTGACGGAGCAGAACTTGCAGCCGCGGGGGCATCCGCGCATGACCTCCACGAGGCCGTTGACGCTGGGCAGTTTTATGTCGGAGATCTCCTCAATCTTGGGCGACTGCGAGGGCTTCACGTTCACGAATTTCGGCAGTTCTTCGCCGCGCAAAGCTTTCCTCACCAGATCGCCCACGACTAACTCGCCTTCCCCGTCCACAACCGTGTCGACTCCCCACTCCTTCATCTTATCCTCCCGGTACTTCCAGTGCCAGGCCGCGGGACCCCCTGCGATGATCTTCACGCCCCTCTTCTTCATCTCCCTAACTGCGGGGGAATTCATGAGGCGCGCGAAGGATCTGGCGTTTACAGTCTCCGTCTGAAATATTGAGGCGAAGGTGCTCGAAGGCGGACCGAACCCGAAGTAGTCGTGGTGCGAGAGGAGAAGGACCTTCGCATCATCCACGTGCTTGTGCAGGTGATCCGGATCGATTATAGCGGCGTCGAACCCCTCGTCTATTAACTTCGCCTCTATCTTTCTGAGGCCGTAAGGAGCTTCCAGGGGCCTCCCGTCCTTATCAATGACCTTCACTGGAGGGGCGAAGAGCCATAGCCATGCCTTCTCAGGGAGGATGAGAGGTGGACCCGTTGTTCCGAATCCCAGAAATTCCTTGTGATGGTGATTGGACATCATCGTCCTGTCAGTGGTGAGCACAACTTCTACCATCAAATCACCCTCAGATGGGCAAGATTTATGATGTTATAAACATTTCGCATCACAAATGTTGCCCGTTCGCATAAAACTGGTCAACCTTGGCGACGTGGGGAAGGAATATCGCGCGGTGGTGGATTTCTACGAGAAGCGCATCTCCTCGATGTGCAGACTCCACGTCTCCCGGGGAAGAATACCCGGAGATGCGATTCTCCTGGATCCCCGGGGCGTGCAGATGGACAGCGATGAGTTCTACGAGATGATCCGAAGAAAAGCGGCCAACGGAGAAGAGATTATATTCGCTGTGGGTCCACCGGAGGGCTTCAGCGATGAAGACAGGAAGGATCACTTGCTCCTCTCCCTCTCCAGGATGACGCTGCGGCACGAGCTCGCGTACCTGGTGCTCCTGGAGCAGATATACCGCTCACTCCTGAGGATGAAGGGGACGAGGTACGATAGGTGATCACTCTTCGTAGAACTCCTCTTCCTCGTCGGGTTCTTTCTTGAATCTCTCCATGAGGCCCAGGGCGGGGAGGCCCTTCATCCTTCTCCTTCTCATGTGCACTACGAGCACTGCGATTGCGGCAGTTGCCACGATGGCGATGGTTATCCACAGCCAGAGCAGGGACATGAAGAAGGTCTGCACCTCCACACGGATTTCCTCCTTATTCACGTTTCCCGCGGCGTCAGTTACGATGATCTCTATCCTCACCTCGCCAGGTTCCGCGCGGGTGATTCTCGCCACGTACTCTCCGTTGCCCAGGTAATTCACCATCGCCTCTCCCGTTTTTCCCGATGAATAAACGTACTGCACTCTTACAGAACTTATGTTGCTCGCGTCAGTGACCTGGATATATATCACGATGTTGTCACCCTCTACGTACGTGTAGTTGTAGCTTAGATCCACCTGGGGCGGCGTCTTGTCCACCGTGAACTCCGGGCCGTAGTGATCGTCCATGACGTTCCCGGCGACATCCCTTGCGTTCTTCACCACTATCCTGTGCTCCCCCTCGCTCAGAGAGTAGCCGTAGAGGGTGAGGGTGTACCCATCGCAGAACTCCCCCGATTCTTCTGGGGTCGCATTTACTGGCACTCCGTCCAGGAGGAACAGCGCATCCTTCACGGGCTCGCTGAAGCGGAATTTCACCGTCACCGTGGAATTTGCCCCGTATGGTCCCATGGGGCTCAGGGTGATGTTCACCTCCGGCCTGACCGTGTC
>WAOY01000206.1 GCA_015520985.1 DHVE2 group archaeon | reverse complement strand
TCCCCACGCTGGGAGGGCCTATCAGGGATACCCTCGCGTCTCCCTGCTTCTTAACCCCCTCCTTTGATACCCTCTTCTTCTCCCTCCTCCTCTGCTCCTCCAACTGCTTCTTGAGATAGGTGAGCCTCGCCTTCAGTTTTAGTATGTGCTTCTCCGTGGACTTGTTGTACTTCGTTATCTTCAGTTCGTCTTCGATCTCCTTGATCCTCTTCTCGATGTCCACGGCGCGTTATTTACGTTGAATTTATAATACTTTCTACGCCAGGAGGTACCTGCGGAGCAGGTTCTCCACCTCAAGAATATCGGATTCTTTGAACTCCCCCGTTTGGAATCCCCTGGGATACGCTATCTTTATGGCCTTCAGGGCATCCATCATTCTGACCCGCAGATCAGAGTCTGCATCCCCGGTTACGGCTACCACGAGCTTCAAAGACCCTAGGGTGGAAACGAGCACGTTCATTGAGGCGAGTCTGAAATCCTCGCCGTGCCTCTTTGCAAGGGCAACGAGCTTTTTCCTCTCCACCTCGCCCCGGGGCTCAGGTGAGAGCTGCGCTATCACCTTATCGCCGTGGAGGAGGAGCACGTAGCGCACCCTTTTCCAGTTCCTCTTTTTCTCGAGGAGGGAAACCAGCAGTTTTGTGTACCTCCCCTTAAGGTAGGACAGGTATATGATCCACCCCGTGTATATGGCCACGTACCACGGCACCACCATGGTTATAACCTTCGCGTATTCCCTCGTCTCTCTGTGGAAGTTTGCCAGGTAAGAGACGATGCCCCAGCTGGACAGGAGGATGAGCAGTACCAGCAGGGAAACGGCGATCCTTTTCGATCTCCTTTTCTCTCCCAGGATCATCTCGAATTTCCTCTTCAGGTTCCTCTCCCTTGATATTATTATCCCCCTCTCTATTTTCCCCTGAAGCACGAGAACCCCTACGAACACTAGGACGTAAAGCAGGGCAGTATCGAACTCCCCGGAGTACAGGGCGTTGGCTACACACGCGATCAGAATCGCAACTTCAATTATTGCTGCGTAGGCGAAGTCCTCCCGGATCTCAGATATCAGCACATGTGGATATCCCGAGGGCAAGGTAAAAAACCTGCGTTCAGAATATTCGTGCTGATAATAAATAAAAAGAATCAGAGATGGCGAATCTTCTTCCGCATAGCGATCAGCGTGGCCGCAAAGAAGACAACGGGTATCACGGCGCTGATCTCAGGTATGGGCTGGCTCACCGCGTACACGTACACGCCGGTGGAGGTGTAGAGGAGGATCTCGTTGATCTGGCCGTCTCCGTTGTAGTCAAACTGGTTCCACGAGGTATAGGGCAGGAACGTGGAAAATACAGTTATCTCGGTGTCAGTTGTGTCGTCACTGACCTTCCCTGTCCAGAGGAGCGAGCCGTCGGACCCGGAGAGTATCCTTATGTACGTTGTTTCCTGATCGGCGCTCGGGTGGTAGTACATCTTCACGACCATGTCGTTCACGCCATCCCCGTTGATGTCCTCGCATGGGGCCATCTGCACGCTCCAGTTCTGATAATCCTCGTTGTTCAGGTCTGTGCCCACCTTGACCGTCCAGAGGGTACTCGGATCCTTCATGGATATCGCCGACACGTTCACGTATACCCCTGTGCCGTCGTTGAAGAACCCTGCCGCTATGGCGGAGTCCTGTATCCCGTCACCGTCGATGTCACTTATCTCCTTGAGGAAGACTGTGCCTGAGTATCCCGATACGAGTCCATAGTACATGCTGGAGTAAATGATCGAGCCATCCTTCCCGGATACGGCGGTCATGTTCACATCCTTGCCGTGGTTGTTGCCTGTGTTGTTGTCCAGGCTCCCCATGAAATAGAGGTCCCAGGTACCGTCTCCGTTTATGTCGCTGGTGGAAAGGTACGGTATGTACTGGTAGCTCTGATTCTGCAGGTACTTAATCCACAGGGTGGTATTTGCGGCTATGTCCCAGCATACCATCCTCGTGTTGTTGTCAACAAGTACGAATTCACCGTTTCCATCGCCGTTGAAGTCCACAGTCTGCACCATGAGGTGGAAGTTGCCGTTCTTCACGTCGGTCACTATGGCAGGGATGGTCACGTTGTGTATGTCAGTAGTGTAATAACCCAGCAGGGTTCCGGAGGAGTCGATGAAGTTTACGTGGGTTTCATTCTTGTTGGTATCGAAGGTTATAAGTGCCATGTCTGCGCGGGAATCCTTGTTGTAGTCCATCTCCGTTATCATCGGATATATAGGGCTCATAACGAAGTATGCCCCAGGCACCGTGAGGTTCCACAGTTCCGACCCGCTAACAGAGTCTATGGCAATAAGGGTGGTGTTTCCCGGGCTTGCGGTCAGGTTTATTAGCAGGACGCTGTCGTAATCCCCGTTGAAACCATCGCCGTTGAACTGAACCGGGGTGGCCGCGAAGGGCACCAGGGAATTATACACCACACCCTTCTCCACGTGCTCCCAGATGGTCTGGAGTGTCTCGTTCATCACCATTACCTGCAGTTCTCCCACTATCTGGCCGAATAGCTGTCCTTCATAATAACCCTCGAATAACAGGTACGCGTCGTTTCCGGCGGAGAATATGTGGATCCTTATGTTGTACGTGCTAACGGGTATGTTGAATCCCCCCATATTTATGTTCTGCGGGACATCGATTCCCCTGTACTCCTTGGTGGCTAGCGTTGGATAGTCCAGGTGGTATATGGACACGTGCTTCACGTTGGAGTGGTTGGCAAACACCATGTACTTCCATTCCTTCACAGGTGTTCCGCTGCTGTCCTCTATGATCAGGCCATATAGTGTCGGATTTATAGCAACCTGATCTCCGTTTTCAGCGTATCCCACGTCTGTGAACGTTCTGCTGTGCATGATCCCACCGCTGCTTCCATTCAGGATCACAACCGTATACGTGCCGGACGAGTAATTAGTTACCTCAGCCACCATCTCAGCCAAGTCGTCTCCGTCTGCATCCATGGATGGTATCACCGTCTTGATATCACCGTACACTCCCAGGTCATTTGACCACACATTTACCGGCGAGAAACTGGCATTCGCCCTTGCCCCGATTGCACCCGATGAAACGACCAGGATCACCGCAAGGGCAAAAGCCATGGCCGTTAAAACTGACAACTTCGCCCTTCTCTCAATCATTTGATCACCCGGAGATACTAAAAAAGTTTTTGTATAAAAACTTTGTCAGTTATTTCTCCTCACGGCCCGTAGATCGGCGCTCAGCGATGGTAAAATTTATATTGGGAGTGCGCATTTACAATACCAATCTCACTCCAAGGGAGGTATGGATATGCAGGATAAGGGATTTGTGAATGGTGTGAAGATGCACAGCAATGGGGCCAGGGCGCGTTATCTGGCTGATGGTAAGGGCAGTAAGGATGGCCTCATAAATGGCAACAGCCTTGTGAACGGAAATGGCAATAACGGCAAGCAGCAGAAACCCTCTAAGAAGGGCATCATGAGTTCTCCCAAGGGCAGGCTCGGTGCCTGGACCGTAATAGGCATAGTTCTTCTCCTGATCTTCGGAGCCTTCGCCGTGTCCACAAACGCGTTTAAAACCACAGACTGGAACCTCATTAAGAAGTACAACGATTACGACCTCTCGGAGATAAGCGATCCGAGCGTGGATATAGGCAAGTTCGCATTTCACCTGAACAGGGGCGTTCTTGAATTTTACCTGAGTTTCAAGGGCGATTTCTCCCAGGCGGAGGTCTACAAGAACCTTGCATATATCTTCATCGATAACGATACCAACCCCCTCACAGGATACAACGCGGGATACCTGGGGGCAGATTACGCTGTTAAGATAAGCGGTGAGCACGGAAAGATAACAGCCTCCTTCATGCAGTTCAACGCGCTTCACAGGGATGTATGGAACTGGACCGTTCTCGGAACAGTCTCCATAGTGCGCAACGGTAATGCCATAACAGGGAGCACGAATCACAAAATAAACGCCGATGCCCGCATATTCGTGGTTGCGCAGCACGGCTATGTGCAGGACATCACGCCTGTGGTAGGTATCGAGAGGCCCGCGGTGCTTATCGTTGAGAAGCCTCTGAGGAACAGCACTCTGAGAATTGACTACTGGCCCATGTACGGTTCCGTGAATATTGATAGCATCGAAATCTCGGTGCCCATGGGTGTCCAGATCCCGGGTCTGGCGAATAACCAGTTCAGCCCCGGAACCATAACCCTTCCGAGGTCCCAGTACCTCGAAATCGATACCGCCAACGTGCCAAGTGGATCCGTTAAGGTTGAGATCAGCAAAGTGAACACCAATGTACCCTACACCATATGGGGAGATGCATACACGGAGTATGTGGGTGTCCCCGATGGCATAACCATCGATGGCTGCTTTGCGGACTGGAATACCCTCGTTGATCACTTCAACATGGACTCCCCGACCAACGACGTGGATAATCCGAACATCAACATAGTGCGCCACGCCAGTTACAATACCGGCGGTGTGTTCTTCTACGTGGATGTGAAGGGCACCATGCTCGCGGGCAACATTGCCCCTGAACTGGAAGAGGTGAGTACGGGCAACTGGACAAACGTGACCCCTGTGCCCAAGCAGCCAGGGTCACCGTACGATTACGCCGAGATTACCTTCACCACGGCTCATCACGGAACGCACACGATACTGATAACGGGCTACATGGGCAAGGTCGTGAGCGTGCGCCTGGACGGAAAGAAGACAGACATCGTCAAGGCCGCCGCTGGAATAAACAAGAACGGCGATATCGGAGCGCTCGAGGTGGGCTACTTCGAGAACTACACCATAACCAGCTACCACATCAAGATGACGGACTGGAGCGGGGCAAGCGATGAGGCGTATGGTCCATCGGAAAGCGGTAATTCTAGAAACGGAGGAGATGAAATCTTGCCCGAGCTGTCACCCACGGCGATAGTGGCGGTGATCTTTGTCATGGCCGTGCCCGTAGTGCTCCGCCGCAGGCGGGAGTAAACGGCATATTCTTTATTTCTTTAATTTCCCCTGAGCATCTCCGCCGCCCGCTCTGGGGGCATTGGGTTTATGTGAAATCCCGTTCCCCATTCAAATCCCGCGGGCTTAGCGAGGCGGGGTATGATCTCCAGGTGCCAGTGGTAATAGCGGTACTCGTTCTTCGTGTTGATAGGGGAGGTATGGATGTAATAGTTGAAGGGCACATCGGGGATGGTCGCGAAGAGTTTGCGAAGAGTTTCCTTCAGAACACGCCCCAGTTCCCACACGAGTTCGTCGTTAAGGCCGATCTTCTCAAACCGCGCCTCATGGAACTTCGGCATAAGCCACATCTCAAAGGGAAATCGCGACGCATATGGACAAATCACTATGAAATTCTCGCTCTCCATCACGACCCTCTCGCCAATCTCCTTCTCCCTGCGTATTATCTCGTCGTAGATGCATTTACCCCCGCTGTGTATGTAGTACTTCTTTGCGCCTTCCAGCTCCTCCGCTATGTTCTGCGGGATTATGGGCGTGGCAATGAGCTGGGAATGGGGATGCGATAGCGATGCCCCGGCATCCTTTCCGTAGTTCTTGAAAATCAGAATGTACTTGAACCTCCGATCCCTAGTTAGGTCAATGTACCTGTCAATGTAGGCCCTTATGACCTCGTGCATCTGCCAGTCGCTGAGTTCGTATGGCCGGACATCATGATCCGGGGTCTCTATGATCACCTCGTGGGCCCCCACACCATTCATCTTCCTGAGGATACCTTTCTCTTCATAGCCGACGTCGCCTTCAATTCGCAGCGCCGGATACTTGTTGGGAATAACGCGAATCCACCACCCCTCCCCATCTTTCTCCCCGTCCTTCCTGTACGCCAGGACCTCCGGGGGCGTCATAGCTTCGTGCCCGGGGCAGAACGGGCATTTATCCTTGCCTCCACTCTCCACCTTTGCCACCTTGAAATCTGAGGGCCTCATATTCCTCTCGGGGGAAATCACAACCCACCCGGAATCTATGACGTAATCCCTTCGAATCTCAGGCATGGAAAACCCCTCAACTCTCCTGGCTATTTAACCTTTTCTTTCTCTCCAGTATGGCATCGATTATCTCGTCCTTGGCGCCCAGGTAGTTCATCGGGTCAAGGATCTCATCCACGTGCCCCCGCACCAACCCCCCGATGTCATCGTCTCCGAGCAGATTGTCCCGGAACCTGCCCGGCCTCATGGCGATCTGACGCACCTTTTCGTGAGCGTCCTGCCTGCTCCACCCGTGCTCCACGAGGAACATTATCACGCGCTCCGCCATAACCTCCTCGTGCTCCATGAGATTTTCCCTCATCCGGGATTCGTTCACCACCAGTTCCCTCAGGACCCTGGTCATCTTAACGAGCATGTCGTCCACGAGCACACAAACGTGGGGGATTATGAACCTCTCCGCGGAGGAATTCGTCAGGTCCCTCTCATGCCAGAGCACAGCGCTCTCATGCATGGGCACGATGAACCCACGCACAATCCTGGCGAGGCCGCAGACGTTCTCGCTCAGAATCGGGTTCCTCTTCTGCGCCATGGTGCTGGAGCCTACCTGCTTCCTCTCGTCGAAGCCCTCCTGCACCTCGCCTATCTCGCTCCTCTGCAGGTTCCTTATCTCCGTGCCCAGTTTCTCCAGACTGGTGGCTATGCCCGCGAGGATTGAGATGAACTCCACGTACCTGTCCCTGGCCACCACCTGGGTGGGCGATTCCTCAGCATTCAATCCCAATATCTCCATAACCCTAGCATGAATCCTCAGCGCATCCTTTCCAAGGGCTGCGCCTGTGCCCACGGCCCCCATCATCTTTCCCACCAGCACCCTTTTCTTCGCCTCGCGGATCCTCTCGTGGTGCCTGAGGAATTCTCCGAGGAAGACGGCCATCTTCAGCCCGAAGGTTATCGGCACGGCCGCCTGCCCGTGCGTCCTGCCGAGCATCACTGTGTCGCGATGCCTCTCCGCCAAGTCGGCGAGGGCGTCCTCTATTCCCCGCAGGTCTTCCTCGAGGATGTCCATGAAATCCCTGAGCTGCAGGGCGGTGGCTGTATCAATAATATCGTTGCTCGTGGCGCCGAGATGGATGTACTT
>WAOY01000205.1 GCA_015520985.1 DHVE2 group archaeon | reverse complement strand
GGGTTACGAGGAGTATATTAAAACGGAGGATTTCAGGGAGGGGCTTGAGGAGATCATAGCCCTTGCAGAGAATAAACGAATAGCCATTATGTGCGCCGAGAAACTCTGGTTCAGGTGCCACCGAAGGTTCATAGCGCAGGAGCTGGCATCCCGGGGATTTCCGGTGGCACACATACTGAATTTCAGGGACACCCTTGATAAGCACTTTGAATTCAGTCCCCTCCGGGAAGATTTCTTCCAGAGGGACGCGAAGGATGTTGCCATAGACCTCCTCGGAAAGCTCATTGTTAGAAAGGTTGGTAAGAGGTACATCGTGGGAAAAATAGTTGAGACGGAGGCGTACTTCGGTCCTGACGATCCGGCCTCCAGGGCGTATCACGGCAAAAAGAATTACAACAGGGGGATGTGGCTCCCCGGCGGGCACATATTCGTGTACATGGTTCACGCCAACTGGATGTTCAACATAACCACCGACGGGGACGAGGCTCAAGCCGTACTTATACGGGCGGTGGAGCCCCTGGTGGGCATAGACCTGATGAAAAGGAACAGGGACAGAAAAATCCGCGATCTTTGCAACGGTCCGGGCAAGTGGACCCGCACATTCGGCATAAATCAACTATTCAACGAGCAGCCCCTCGGGGGGACCATATTTATTGCGGATTCCCCCTGGAAGAACTTCGAAATAGGCACCTCCAAGAGAATCGGTGTGAGGGCTGACCTTGAAGAGGATATGCGCTTCTTCATAAGGGATTCCAGATTCGTGTCCCGGTGATGCAAACTTATATACCTCCGGTGCGATTACCTATGGATGCGCTGGAAACTAGCGTTCCTCATAGTCCTGTACTTCCTTTCCGTCGCAGTTCGTATTTACCCCGCATTCGTGAGCCCCATCCCCTACAACTACGATGCCCTCCTGGAGGCTCGGGCGGGTCAGTTCATAGCAGATAACGGCAATTTGAATTATCCTGAGAACGTGACCTACAACAACCACCACACCCCCGTTACTCCATTTCTCAACGCACTTCTTGGAGCGATTTCACAGATAGTGGGTGTGCCTGTGATTTCCTTCTTGCCCTTCTTCTTCCCGTTTCTTGTATCCGTAGGTGTATTTGGCTGGTTCCTCCTAGCCAAGAGGGTAACGGGAAGGGACGAAATTGCCGCCTTCACCGCGATAATGTTTGCCCTAAGCGGCACGTACGTACTCCACACAGCGCTCATATGGAAGCAGGCTCTGGGCCTCGCGATGATGCCCTTTGCCCTCTACACGTACCGGAAAAGAAACGCCGTCTCAATCTTCCTCCTCGCACTTATGCCCCTCGTGCACCACTACGTTGCCCTTGTGACATACCTTATGGTAAGCTACGAAATAGTCTACGGCGTTTACCTCAAGCACAGGAAACACGGGATATACGACAGGATCGATTACCTCTGGATCGTCACCATGGCGATCCTCTGGGCATACCTGGGGGCGTACTACACCCTTAGGAACTTTGATCGCCTAAACGAGCTTTCACCCTCGGGCTCGATGTGGCTATTCGTCTCCCTTTTCGTACTGATATTCATACTCACTGTGCGGATGTTCGCCTACAGGTACCGCGGTATAAGGACAAGATATTACATCCTGGTGTTCGTCGTACCACTGATGATATACCTTACATACTTCTTCGTGCCCATATTCCCGCACACACCGACATTCAACGAATACACGTTGATGTTCACCTTCGGATACATACTCCTTCTCCCCTTAGTAGCCATGGGGCTCGTTATGCTGCTACTCACCGAGCACCGGGACAAGAAGCTATACCTATCGACTTTAGTTGCCCCTCTCCATATGATACTATTCTTCTTCCTCAGAGGCCTGGAACTGGAATCGTACGTGTCCATCAGCAGAACCTTTGACTTCACCGACTTCTCCTGGCACACCGCCGTATCCACCGCCGCATATTCGAGGAAGAGGAGTCTCGCAATCTTCGCGGCTGTGTTCGTAATACTGGCGACTACCACCCCTCTAACCTACTTCTCCATGCAGGCCTTTGGCGTAAATTCCTTCGTTTACGCCGACGAGTACCACGCGGCTCAGTGGATAAGGGAGAACCTGGGAAACGTTAGCATAGACTCGGACGAGCGCATTGGACATGTGGCGAGGAATTCCTTCGACATAAACTCGGGATACATGCTGCCTTACGAGCTCGAAAAGGATATCAAGCCCATGAGCAGGTACTGGCTGGTATCGGAGACGTGGAAGCAGGGAGCGCAGATGAGGCCCATGCCGCCCATTAAGGTGGACGTGAACACCCTTCTGGAGGAAAACTCTGTGGTCTTCTCGTCAGGAAGGACCTACGTCGTGATAAACGGGACCGCATAATAGACAAATACTTCTTAATTTTTGGTACCACCAAATCACTTGCGCTAATGGCTAGAGCACGTACATTGTGTTTTGAGTTTAGTTCAAAAACTTTATTATCTTCGTTTTCATTATAGGGCCGGGAGGTAATCAAAATGAAAAGAACAATACTGGGAAGCTTGGTGGTTATGGCCATCGCCATACTCGTGGCAAGCAGTTTTGGGGCGGCTATGAACCTTCAGGCAACAAACGCAAGTGTAGGGAGCGGGGCAAAGTACATAGCGGTGGCCTATGGCAACGGAACATTTGTGGAGGTGTGGTACAGCTACGACGGCAAGTACATGAACGCGACGGTTATAAACTCCACCACCGGCACAGTGTTGAAAACCGGAACCATAAGCACGGACATATACACGTACAACGGTGCACCGTCCATAAAGCCGGCGATTGCACACATACCAGATACGGACACATTTCTGATAGCATGGGTGAACAGCACCAACTACCTGAAGGCAATAGGGGTCAACAGCAACCTGGATATCACGTACAACGAGACCACGATAAACGATACCAGCGGAGTGAGCTACAAGGGCATAGCACTTGCTGTAGGCGGTGGCAGAGCGTTCTTCGTATGGAGCGACTCGAGCTACCACCTTGAGGGAAGGTTCATAAACGACACATACACGGGACCTGTGTTCAGAATATCCAGCTTCGATTCTGAACAGAAGAGCCCATGGATAGCCTACGACCCCATGAGCGATAACTTTATGGTCGTGTGGATCAACCACACTGCGTACTACAACGTGACCGGCAAGATATTTGATGCGAGTAATATGACTCCGATCACCGGCGACATAACCATAGGAGATGCCTATGCTGATCAGAGCAGTTACACAGCGCCTGCGGTGAGCGGAGGCGCCGGGATGTTCTTCGTCACCTACGTCACTTACACCAGCCCGTACAACATAACCGGCAAAATATACGACGCAGCCACTGGAAACCTCAACGTGGGTCCGTTCCTGATAGGGGCCACGTACTACTACGGGAGATCGCCTATGCCAGCGGTGTTTGACGGAAACAACTTCGTGGTGGCCTGGTCTAATGCAACTGAGAGTATCCTGGCAACAACATACTCGCCAAACGCAACGGCTCTGAACACACAGATAATATACGGAGGTACCAACGGAGGCAACCCCATAATAGCGTACGACGACGCTAACAGGATCTACTTCTTCTCCTGGGCAGAGTACCAGGGATCCGGTAATCCATACGGTATAAGCGCGTCCCTGTGGACCTACGACGAGTTCGTACCCGAGTTCGGAATGATGGTGCCGGTGCTTGCGGTGGCGGCGCTTGGCTTCCTGGTTTTCAGAAGGATGCACTAAATCCCAAAATTTTCCCTTATTATTTTTGTAAGTTCTTCCAGGATCATCTCGTTGAGCTTCTCGCCGAGTTCCCTGCTCGCCCCTCGCGGGTCGCTGAATGTTGCATAGGGTACGATTTTGCTGTAGTCAACCACGATTATGTACTTCCCCGCTTCCCTCCTCTCAAACCTGAAATCCTCCTTCACGAGATCCGGGCGGATGGCCATGACCCGCGAAGTTTCAATTACCCCAGCGTGGCTGTCGTCCTCCGGGACCATTTTACCCCGGTACTGGTATGCGATGTAATAATCAGAGAGGAGCATTATCCTCGCATCCGCGTACTCGCGGTTAACCTCCTCGCAGGCGAGGCGCAGGGCCGCCATGTGATTGGTGCTCGCGTGCCCGGAAAGCACAAGGATTTTCCTCGCCCCGTGCCTGAGCACCTCGGACAGGATGTCCCTCACGAGAAGATATAGGGTATCGAACCCTATGGATATCGTCCCCGGGAAAGGGGCAAGGGATTCCGTCCATCCATAATGGATGGGAGGAAGTATGAGGGCGTTGAACCTCTCCGCGATATGCTCGGCTAGCCACATGGGCTGAATCGTGTCCGTGCTGAGAGGGAGATGATAACCGTGAGCCTCCACGCTTCCAACGGGCAAAATGACGAGGGGATCTTCCTTCAATCGCCCCTCTATTTCATCGTAGGTGTGCTCCTCCCAGTGCAACTTCCTCATTTACCTTTATCCCCCCTACGCCACTCTCCTTGCCATTATCGCTGACGAGCCACGTCGTGAAACCGTGCTCTTTGCAGTAATAAACGTTCAACTTCTCGTTGTACTCGGCTTCTTTTCCGCAGACGGTGCATATCATCACCATATCTATTCACCTCCACATGTTGAAAGGCCGGGGCTTGTGCCCCGGCCGAAGGCATCCCATCCCTTCAGAGATTTTGAGCGTTAAGCGCCTCTATGAGCTTCTTATCCCAGTCCTTCTCGTACTCCCTCTTCTCCACGCGGAGCCAGAGACGAAGGGCATCGTTGATGACGTCTTGAACGTCGTTGAAGTACCCCATGTCAACGAAGAGC
>WAOY01000204.1 GCA_015520985.1 DHVE2 group archaeon | reverse complement strand
TCGCGGGCCTGCGGGACGTGAAGAAGTCCGGCATAATCAAAGAGCTCGAAGCCAAAATCATGGAGATCAAGTACTCCTACGGGGAGATAGAGGATCTGAAGCCCTACCTTGAAGAGATCAGGAAGATGTGCCACACCGTCATCTCGGCCATCGGCGGGGACGCGTGGGTGAAGAAGCTCCGCGAGATGAAGTTCAGCCAGCAAACCATCGCGATGATAAAATTCTGCCTGAACATCCTCTACAACCTGGAGAACAGGCTCAGACTTCCCGATTACCCGGAGTACGCGGTTGACATAAGGGTCGGGGAGATAGAGAGCGTTATGAAGCACCCCAATGCGGATAAGCTGCGCATCTGCAACGTCAACGTGGGGAAGGTGATCACGGTGGTTACAAATATACCCGACGTAAAAGAGGGAGAAAAGCTGGCGGTCGCCCTTCTTCCCCCGGCGGAGTTCTTCGGCGTGGTGAGCGAGGGGATGTTCCTCTCGCACAGCCTGAAAGAGGGGAATCCGGGGGAATTGCCCCAGTTGACGGAGGAGGAGAGGAATAACGCCAGGAAGGAGGTCCTCGCGTATTTACGATGAGCCCCGCGATATCTCCTTGAATATGTTGTTCATCATCTCCACGAAGTACCATGCCACGAGCAATTGCGCGATCTGAGTGCCGTTGACGTACTCGCTCCTGTCGATGATGTAATTCTCCGTGAATCCGGTGTACTCCATTATCTTCCTCTCCAGTTCCTCTATCGCCTCCCGAGGTATGAAGCCGTCGAAGGATATGCGGGAGACCCTTTTCTCGTAGTAGAAGTCGTCCCGGTAAGCCATCGCCATCGGGCGCTGTGAAGTGTTTATCAGCGAGGAAAGGGAGAGGCGCATGTCTATGCCGCTCAGGGGGAAATCGAGGGATTTCATTATTATCTCCACATTGTACGAATTTTCCATCCTGAACCGTGACTCGTCTATCTTTATCACTATGTCCGCGTAGATCTTCTGGAAGTCGATGTACCTCTTGTAGAAGGGCTCCCTCCTCCTTATCTCTGCAATCACGTCCTCTTTGCGGTACCCACGCTCCTCCACGTCCCTCTTTATCTTCCAGGCCCACTTCACCTCCCTGGACGGGTCCACGTAAATCTTAAGATCAAGGTACCTCCGCAGCTCGTCGTAAAGGGTGTGAAGCCCCTCCACAATCACAATTTTCTTCGGCTCGAACACCTCCGGCGGGTCGAACTTGCCCGTCTTGTGGTTGTACACGGGCTTTATGATGGGCTTGCCCCTGCGCAATTCCCTCAGATGCTCCCCAGCCAGCTTGAGGTCGTTTATCTTCGGGTCAAGCGGCAGATGCCCGGTCCTCTTCCTCGTCTCCCTGTCCTCGGTGTGGTAGTCGTCCAGGGAGAAGAATGAAACCATGTCCTCGCCCAGAAGGTTGCTTATGCTCCTAGTGAAGGTGCTCTTCCCGCTGCCTGAATCCCCTGCGACGCCAATGATTAACGAGCCATCGTACTCCTCCAGTCTCTTCCTGAACTCTCCGAGCATGGATGCTAATATCTCGGCGGGGAATAAAAAGGTATCCCTCACTCCCCCGCTTCCATCCTCTCCAACATCTCCCTCTCCTTCTCCCTGCGCGCCTCCTTCTCGTGCTCCAGATCACCAATTTTCCCCTTAATCCTGTGGGACAGGTTCTCTATGACCTCCTCCGGGCCGTAGCAGATTATGTTATCCCCGGCAAGGATCTTCGTGTCGCCCCTCGGGGCCCCGATGTAGATCATCTTATCCCCTTTCCTCCTCTCTATGCCTAGAACAAGCACTCCTTCATCGTTCAGCCTGAGGTCGCGGAGGTACCTGTTCACAAGCCAGCTGTTCTCCTTGACGTGTATCTCCCCGATGGCGTATCCCCGCCCAATTCCGAGGAGAAGCTCGTAATCGTACACCCGGAGCTTGGTGAATCTCTTTAACGCTCCCTGGATCAGGTACCTCAGCGCCCGATCCACGAGCTTGGACCTGCCGAAGAGGTAGAGGAGGAGGATACCTATGGAGAGGTATATGAAGTTCCAGAGCGCCTCCTCCTGCGTGTTGCCTGCGAAGGTCAGGAAGAGCATGGCTATCGCCGACGCGATACCCGCGCTCCCCACGAACATCAGTATGCGGATTATCTTCCTCCTCACGGGATGCGATACCACGTACTCGGATTCGCTCGTCGTGAAGCCCACGCCGGTGTATGCTGACTGTGCCTGGAACTGGGCCACGTCGCGGGATATGCCCGTCATCTCCAGCGCTATCGCCCCTATGCGCGTGAAGATTATGGAGAAGAGGATGACCAGGAGGAGCGACAATAAAGCGATCAAGGCGGTTCACTCCCTGGGCGCGATCATGGGGAAGAGTATTACCTCCTTGATGCTCTCCTTTCCCGTGAGCACCATCGTTAGCCGATCCACACCGATCCCCACGCCGCCGGTGGGGGGCATGCCC
>WAOY01000203.1 GCA_015520985.1 DHVE2 group archaeon | reverse complement strand
TACCCTCTTCAGTATGCGCGGCGCCGCCAGGGCACCGGCGGCGGTTCCATGCGTGGGGTTCGCAAAGTCCACCCTGCTAAGCACGACTTCGAAGAGTTCTATGACCGCCTCCTCGTTGGGGTGGAAATTCCTTCTGTCCTCCACCATGTAGTTGAATATGTCCTCGCTGTGTAACCACGCGGTACGCTGCCCTGCGCGGAGGTTCACCTCTATCTCCGCCATAATCTTCTCGATGGGGTAGAATCTGGCGGTTCTTAGATTCGGGGCGCAGAACCTGCATCCTCGGCCACAGCCGCGCATAACTTCGACCATCCCTTTGAACGTCGGCCCCACTATGTTCGGTATCTCCTCCAGTTTGGGCCAGGTCTTCACGTGGATGAATCTCTCAGCGGCTCCGGATTCTATGTCCCGGAATATGTCCGCTATCACGTGCTCCGTCTCCCCTATAACCACATGATCAACCTCAAGTTCCTCGGTGAGCCTGTCCTTGATCTCAAGCTGCCATGCTCCAGGGCCCCCCACCTCAATTTTGAACTTAAGGCCCTTTTTCCTGCGGTAATCCCTCAACCTCCTTATGAGGGAGGTGAACTTCAGCTTGGTGTACGAAGTTAGCCTTCCCCCCTCAGTGAACATCATGGTTACGGGACCCAGACCGTAGGGGTCCATGGTGTTGACCCCGACTATGGTGGTGTCCTCGCCGATGAATTTCTCCACATGCCTGGGATGAGCCACGACCACCTCGTCCCTGCGGAACCCGTCGCGGAGCAGCGCTGCCTCCACCTTCCTCAGCCCGTAAGGTGCGAAGGTCAGTTTTCCATTGTCATGGGGTACCTGTGTGTCCAGCAACCTGTATATCGGCCTCGGCACCCTTTCAACCGGGGCGCATCCCAGGAAGTCCAGTAGAGGTATGTGCCTGTAGGTGCTGGTCAGGGTTTCATCCGCGGTGAGAACGATTCTCATACGCATCCCTCCTCTCGTGCTCCCTGAGTATATTAGCCAGTTCCTCCAGGTTTCTCTCGGCCCTCTCAACCCTCTCCTTCATTCTTATAGCTATCTCACTCTCACCATCCTTGATCTTCCTGACGATCACCGCTTTGAGATTTCTGAGTTCGTGCATCCTTATGTCCTCTATCAGATGCAGCAGAGCGGTGAGGATACTGCTCTCCGACCTGTATAGGTACTTCTTTCCCACCTTCGTCCTGGTCACCAGGTGCATCTTCATGAGGCGGTGCAGCGCTGAGGTAACCCCTGATATGCTGTACCTGAGTGTCTTTGCAAGTTCTTCCACTGTGGTCTCCCTGTCAATTATGAACATCTGCGCCAGCACGCAGGCATCCACGTCCCTGAGTCCGAATCTCTTGAACACCCCCGTTAGGGCCTTCCTCAGTTCTTTCACATCTTTCTCAACATTCACAATTTTGTGAAAGAAAAATCGTATATAACCTTTTCTCCCCTTCGTTTAACGCCATCATTCGGTTACCAGGTGCTTTACCAAAAGTAAAATATACCATTTTGCATTACTATCAATTGTTTAACAGACGTTAAACAGTGGTGTCCATGTTCATAGGAGTGAGGGTTCCTGAGGAACTCAAGCTTAAAGTCGAGGAGCTCTGCGAGAGGGAAGGAAAGACCGTATCGGATCTCGTGAGGGAACTGCTGCAGGAGTACGTCGAGCTCAGGCAGGAGGAGTGGAGAAAGGTAAAGCTCTGTGTCAAGGTCCCCGAAAGGGTTTATAAACAGGTTGAGCTCTTCGTTGACATGGGGTACTTCAACGACGTTCAGGACGTCATCAACGATGCCCTTCGCCTCTGGCTCCGCGTGGAGAAGAGGGAGTACGAGAAGGAATGGGACAAGAAGCTCATAGATGCGCTTAACGCTCAAAATCTGTGAAGGGATGGGATGCCTTCGGCCGGGGCACAAGCCCCGGCCTTTCAACATCTGGAGGTGAATAAGTATGGTGATGATATGCACCGTATGCGGGAAAGAAGCCGAGTACAACGAGAAGTTGAACGTTTATTACTGCAAAGAGCACGGTTGCACGACGTGGCTCGTCAGCGATAATGG
>WAOY01000202.1 GCA_015520985.1 DHVE2 group archaeon | reverse complement strand
GTCCTTGAACCTGGACACGTACTCGTCTGACAACTCTGGCCTCTCAAGGTGCCGGAAGAACACGTAGAGACCGATATCCAGAGAATACTCCCGGAAATACCCGGGATCGCCCAGCTGCGCCTCCTCCTTCACCGGTATGAACGGCACATCCGCTGAGGATATCAGGGAAGTCGCCTTGATGGTACCCTCGGAGACAACGCTCTTCTCCCAAACTCTGGATCTGCGAGTCGCATAGAACTTCGTGGCGGATTTCGGGGACATCCTGTCGTAGCGTATCTTGAAGGCGGGCCTGAGGGTGACGTCCACTTCGGAGTCGTACCTCAGAGAGACCTTGAAGCTGTCTTTCCTGAGGAGGGAGTGGACGGAATTGACGAGATCGTATATCTCGCCGAAGGACTGGGCGTAGTGCCTGGAATTCACGTTCAAAAGCGTAACCGCGCTTCCACCGACCCTGCCGAGGTAGATGGGCGAGGATAGGAAGTACGCGAGGAAAACGTCCTTTGCGGTTTCGGCGAAGGTGGCGTCGAAGATGTCCTCTATGTGCCCAGCGTGTATGCCGGGTTTCTCGTACTCCAGGTACCTCTCCAGTGGCATGCTCTCGAAGGAATCCGCTATTACGAACCTCCCCGCCTCGCCGGAGTAAAGGGAGAGGTCGTGGACCCTGCCATCAACGGCACCAACGATACCTCTGGGTTTCAGGTAAGAGGGGAAAAGGACCGGTATGAGGGGAAATCCCTCCTGGGGGAAAGGGGTGAGGGCGCGGATCTCAAAATCACCATACGCAGGAGATAATGACTTCCAGAGCACCCTGCGGAATTGTGTGGCGTCTGGAAAGCGGACCAGGAACCCCTCCAGACGGATCTCATCTCCCAGCCTCAAAGTGCTCTTCAAAAACCTCTCCAGAAAACGGTCGGCCACCTTCTTGGGCATGTACAGGGGCATCATCGGTACACGCTGTACTTGTAGAGAAGGTCGATTATCCTCCTGGCGGTTGTCTCGTCTATGACTCCCTCCTCCTTCTTCCTCAGCACGAACTCCTTGGCCTCCCTGATCCCTATGTTTGCGGCCTTGGCGTATATGGTCCCCTTGAGCGAGCCCTGGACCCCCTCCGGCAAATCCTTGAGGATCTGCCCGAGGAGGTAGCGGAACTCGTAATCCTTCCTCATGTTCAGCTTCCTGCGTTTCACAGAGCCCCCATGGGCTATGGGATAATATAGATTGCGGTTAAAATTCCTCCAGGTCGCACTGGTGCCTTATCCTCTCCCCCTCTATCTTAACTGGGTACTCACCCGTCAGGCACCCCAGGCAAAGGTCCTCCTTGGGAATTCCTATGGCCTCCACGAGACCATCTATGCTTATGTACCCCAGCGAATCTGCGCCGAGCACCCTGGCGATCTCCTCCACGGATCTTCCCGAGGCGATGAACTGGTCCCGGGTCTTCATGTCTATGCCCAGATAGCAGGGCGCTATTATGGGTGGCGAGCCGATTCGAACGTGCACCTCCCTGGCCCCTGCCTCCCTGAGCATGCCGATGAGCTTCCTCATGGTGTTTCCCCGAACGATGGAGTCGTCCACGAGCACGATCCTCTTGCCGTTGACCACGGAACGCACCGGGTTCAGTTTCATGGTTATCTCTCGAACCCTGCTCTCCTGCGATGGCAGGATGAACGTGCGCTCAACGTACCTGTTCTTCATTAGCCCTTCAGCGTAGGGTATGCCGCTCTCCTCGGAGTAGCCGATGGCATGTGCCCTTCCAGAATCAGGGACTGGAACCACGAAATCCGCATCCGTCGGCTGCTCCCTTGCGAGTATCCTCCCGATGTTGCGGCGCACCTCGTACACGCACCTCCCGTCTATCACGCTGTCCGCCCTGGCGAAGTAGACATACTCGAACATGCAGTGCGCCACGTGCTTTCTCCGGAATACATGGTGCGTCTCGAAGCCCTCCGGTGTGATCTCCACTATCTCCCCCGGTTGAACATCTCGTATGAACCTGCCCCCGAGGGAGTCAAAGGCCACGCTCTCTGAGGCGACGCCGTATCCGCCGTCTATGCTGCCCAGGGCCAGGGGCCTTATGCCGAAGGGGTCGCGTATGGCGAAGAGGCGATTATCAATAAGGATTGCCAGGGAAAAGGAGCCGCGGAGCCTCCTGACGGTCTCCTTCAATCCCCCGATTATGCCCCTCTTGGTGACCTCGTAAGATATGAGCCTTGCAATCACCTCGCTGTCGCTGCGCGTGGTGAACCCTGATCCCATGGAGCCCAGGAACTCCCTAAGCTCGGCCACGTTCACTATCTCCCCATTATGCGCCACAGCGATCTCGTGGGAGGGGGTGTACAGGTATATGGGCTGCGCATTCTCCTCTATGGAGGCGCCCTCGGTGGAGTAGCGCACGTGCCCTATGCCCACGTTGCCCCGCAGGTACCTGAGGTTCAGTTCGTTGAACACCTCGTGCACGAGCCCCATGCCCTTTACAACGTGCATCCTGCCCTCGTAGGTCGCTATGCCCGCGCTTTCCTGCCCGCGGTGCTGCAAAGCCCGGAGGGAAAAATAAATAGTTTTCGAGACTTCCGTGCGAGAGGAAAAACCGGCTACCCCGCAGTACTCATTTCTTCTTTTTAGCCCACGCATAGGAGCGCATCCTCGGCGCGGGGTAACCACAGTGCGCACACCTCTTCGTGTGAATGTTGTACGAGCGGTGACCGCATCTCCTGCAGACTATGTGTGTGTGCTTCTTGTTGCGCTTACCCATTGAAGGCGTACCCTTACTCATTCACATCACCTCACGGAGGGGAAATGTATATCACGGTGTCACCTCTCACGATCACCACGTTGTACACGCCCTTCGATTCGCCGTTTATTATCTCTTCGGCGTTCTTTAGCACCAAGTTCATGTGCTGATCGTACCCGTCGAGTATGCCGCGGTACTCCTTTCCTCCCTTCATCGCGACCAGCACCGGTTTGTTGAGGCTCTCGTGGAGCACGTGCAGGGGCTTGACCATCTCCACCATTTTAAATCACTGCACTGAAATTCGCATCCTCTATTTAAATTTTGGGTTCGCCTTACCGCGGTGCTCCACTATCTCTCCGTCCACGATGCGGTACGCGAGCCGCATGCCCTTCACCTCGGTGATGTAAGCAACGTTTTTCCCGCGGGATACGTACCATTCCCTTCCGCGCTTCGCGTAGGGGAATTTCACAAAGATTTCCCTGGGCACCTCCCTTCGTGAAATTTCGCGCATACGGGAGCAGGCATCGCATATGCCACCGTGAACTTCGTCAACTCCAACGACTCTCCCGCAGATTTCGCACACCGCAGTGTGGGATTCGCAATAGGGTTTCCCGCTGATCTCGGAGAAATTCGTGTGCTTCTCGCACAGCTCCTCGTTGCAGATGGAGCAGCGGTGCACATGCTCGTCGCACAGCTCCTCGTTGCAGATAGAGCAGCGGTGCACGTGGTCCCCGCATAGAACCTTGCCGCATACCTCGCAGCGGTGCATATCTTCCCTTTCGAGCGCGATGCCGCACACCTCGCATCTAATTTCGGGGAGAACAAGCTTTCCGCCGTACCCCACCTCGAGATGCTCCCTGCAGTACCATTCCCCGTCGATTTGCACGGCGCAGTTCTCGCACACGTTCTTCCCGCAGATTGAGCAGCGGTGAATGTGCTCCGGGCACACGTTGCCTCCGCAGACATCGCACACCCTCGTGTGCCTCGGTCCAGTTATCCTGCCGCACACCACACATGAATACGAGTGATCTTCACAGAGGGGCGCGTTGCATATGGAGCAACGATTTACGTGCTCGGGGCACATCTCTTTGGAGCAGAATTCACATCTTATGGCATGAGAATCGCAGAGCTCCGCGCCGCATGTGGAGCAGTGATGCACGTGTTCATCGCAGAGAGGTGCGTGGCACACCCTGCACTCATGGGCGTTTATCATGGGCTTGCCGCATTCTTTGCACTCCTTTATGCACGACTCGCACGCGATGCCATCCACGGCTAGGAATAATCTATCCGCGCTTCTGCCGCAGGAATCGCATCTCAGGTCATGCTCTCCCGTGAGCGTGTCGAATTTCCACGTGACCTCCCTCCTGGCGAACTCGTTCTCCAACTTCGTGTGATGAATCTCCAGGGGCGCGTTTATGGCGAGGAGCGCCACGGGCTCAACGAGGACCCTCAATTCCGGGAGCTCTGCGCTGGATCTCCTCTCAATCTCCTCCCTTATGCGCTTCACCTCTTCCTCCTTCCCCTCGGATTCCTTCTCCTGGAGAAGCCTGCGGAGGTGCTCTACGGTTCTCTCCCTCTCCTCCTTTACCTGCCTGTGGAACTCCTCCTCGTACTCCCTCGCCTTCTCCTCTATCTCTTTCATCACCCCTTCGGGGATGCGAAAATCAACGTCCATCTCAATCCTCTCGAACTCCGCGCCCCTGAGGACTTCAGGATCTAGGGGTCCATCGGGGCCCCAGAGGTACTCCCGCAGTTCGGTGCGCGACTCCTTGCCGATGTACTTCACGGATATTGCGAAGGAGTAGAATATGCGCTCCTTCTCAAAGACGTCGTCTACGGCGCTGCAGTTGGCGAATTCGGGCCTCCTTCGCTTAACTCTGGCGGCTGCGAACTGCTCCACCTACGCACCCCCCACCACGCCCAGCTCGAAGCGGGAAAATATCTCATCGTTCACCTCGCTTATCCTCTCAAATTCACTGCGCATCCTCGCCATACTCTCGCCTATCCTCTCAAACTCCCTGCGCATCTCCTCGCGGCTCCTCGCCTTCATCAGGATCTCGGCGATTATGCTCTCGAAGTTGCGTTCCAGGGCGCCCAGAATGGCATCCACTTCCCCCACCACGCTCCGGAAGAGGTCTATCTTCTTATCCAGTATCTCCAGGATGTGCTCCTCCACAGTGTCCCCGTACGCCAGGTTGACCACGTAAACATCCCTTAGCTGCCCTATGCGGTGAATCCTGCCTATTCTCTGCTCCACCCTCATGGGGTTCCAGGGCAGGTCGAAGTTCACCATGGTGTTCACGAACTGGAGGTTCAGCCCCTCGCCGCCGGAATCGGTGGCCACCAGGAACCCCCCGCGGGATCTGAAGTTCTCTATCGCCCTTCCCTTCTCCTCGGAGCCCATCCCACCGTGGTACAGGTGAACATCGAACCCCAGGGAGGAGAGGTACTCCCCAATCTCCCTCTGCGTCTCCAGGTATCCCGTGAATATAACCCCGGATTCAACGCTCTCCGCGACCCTGCCCAGGAGGGAGAGCTTGGAGAACTCCGCGTCCATCCCGGCACGGTAAATCCTCAGGAGGAGATCGCGGGTCCCTAAATTTTTCTCCCTCTCCAGGGCCCTCCAGGCCATCTTCGCCACGGTCCTCGGAGAGGAAGTGGCGGCCTTCGCATAAGATATGACACGCAGCTTGTTCTCCTCCCTCCTGAGGAACTCAAGAACGAGGTCGTAGAGTTCCCTCTCACCATGGCTCTGCTCCGCGATGTGTGTGCGAACAACTCTGCTGGTGAGGTCCACGAAAACGTCCCTGCGCCTGTTCCTCACCATCACCCCGTAGAGTTTCATCTTCAACTCTTCCGCGTTGGCCACGTCCAGGCCTCTTCTGTCCGAGAAGTACCGGGATACGAATTCGCGGTATGTGCCGAATATCCCGGGGCGCACGAGATCGGCGAGGTAGTATATCTCCTTCAGGGAGTTGCTCACCGGCGTGGCCGTCAGGAGCAGTAGAAACTTGGAGCGTATTGCCCGCACGAGGTCATGATTCTGCGTTTTCGGATTCCTCGCATGATGCGCCTCGTCCACGATTAGCATGTCCCAGGGCGTGGATATGGCGGCGCTCCTGTAGGGCTCCCTTCGGGCGCGCTGAATTGATGATATGACGAGTTCCGAGGAGAAATCATCCACCTTCCTCGCCACTGTGAATTCCAGGCCGAACTTCTCCAGCATCTCGGATCGCCACTGCTCGGTCAGGGATGCAGGGGTGAGTATCAGGGCCCTCTCCACTTCCCTGCGGAGCATCTTCTCCTTTAGCACGAGCCCCGCCTCGATTGTCTTGCCCAGGCCCACCTCATCTGCGAGGATTGCCCGGGTCCCCATCTCGTATATGACCCTCTTCACCACCTCCACCTGGTGGGGCAGCGGCTCGAAGTCTATCTCGCGGGGGAAGAGGAGCTCCTCACGCATCCTGCTCCTCGCGTTTTTAAGCGCGTTGAGGTAGCCATCCAGGCTCCCGCTGAGATGCGAGGGAAAAGGCACGACCTGAATTATCACGGTTGCAGGATTGCAAAAGGATATATGATTATTGCGATGGCTCGCGGGTTCAGGATCCCTCGGATTTTAGCTTCTTAGCTATGAGCTCGATACCGTGCAGATCGCCCACCACGTGCATCTCCTCGTCAACCACCGGGATCTCCGTTAAGTGATTCTCGAACATCCTGACGAAGGCGTCCTCTATGCTCTCGCTGCGCTTGACGTACACCGGAGGCAGCATGATGTCCTTCGCCCTGGCATTTGAACCCTCCATGAGGGATACGTTGAACTGCAGGTACCTTGGAGGTATGAACTCCGAGTAGAGGTACTTCAGGGCCATGTCCATCGTTACGATGCCCACGAGCCTGCCCTCAGGATCCACCACATAAACGCTCTGCGTCCTCGGATCACGGAGCATCTCACGAAGGACATCCTCGAGGGGCGCATCCTCCCTCACCGTGGACGCCGTTTTTGTAACCAGGTCCATCACTTCCTCAACGGTGGGAACGGAACTCATGTGGGGGGAATGGAAGATGGCGAGATTAAATTTTCCCCGCGGATGCCGAGAAAAACCCTTAAATATTAGCTGCCTATACCACGGTGATTAAAATGAAGATGCCGAGGAAGGTTAAGAGGTATTGTCCTTACTGCAAGCGTCACACCATTCACACCGTGGAGAAGGTGAAGAAGAGGAAGGCGAGTGAGCTTAAGGCAGGTCAGCGCAGGTTCCGCCGCGTGACCGCGGGCTACGGCGGTTTCCCGAGGCCCAGGTTTGAAGGCCGGGAGAAGCCGACGAAGAGGCTCAACATAAGGTACCGGTGCACCGAGTGCAACCGCGCGCATACCGTGCCGACCTTCAGGGCGAAGAAGTTTGAGCTTGTGGAGGTGAAGTGATGAAGGGCGGAAAGTCAAGGAACATGGATAAGGCCTTCGTCAAGGTCAAGTGCCCCGACTGCGGCAACGAGCAGATCATATTCCTCCGCGCGAGCACCGTGGTCAAGTGCCAGGTGTGCGGCGCGACCATAGCGACTCCAACCGGGGGCAAGGCGGATATAAGGGGAGAAATAGTAGAGGTGTACACGTGAAGCGCGGATACCCCGAGGTTGGAGAGCTCGTAATCGCGACGGTTAAGTCCATAAAGCCCTACGGGGCTTTCGTTACCCTCGATGAGTACGAGGGTAAGGAGGGGTACATCCACATAAGTGAGATAGCCACGGGGTGGATCAAGTACATCCGCGACCACATACGCGAGGGGCAGAAGGTCGTGTGCAAGGTTCTCCGCGTGGATGAGTCTAAGGGGCACATTGACCTGAGTTTGAAGAGGGTCAACGAGCACCAGAGGCGGGAGAAGATACAGCAGTGGAAGAACGAGAAGAAGGCCGAGAAATTATTCGAGATAGTAGCACAGCGGCTGGGCAAGGACGTGAAGGAGTGCTACGAAGAGTTCGGTTATGACCTCATTGAGC
This sequence comes from DHVE2 group archaeon, assembly GCA_015520985.1. Lineage (GTDB taxonomy): Archaea > Thermoplasmatota > Thermoplasmata > Thermoplasmatales > Aciduliprofundaceae > JAADDK01. The sequence continues at coordinate 67 of WAOY01000202.1, read as the reverse complement.
ATTTCGGCACATTGTATGGCGCCTTTGAGGACGCGGCCATGAACGAGGACGTCCTGGAGGAGGAAGG
>WAOY01000201.1 GCA_015520985.1 DHVE2 group archaeon | reverse complement strand
GGGGAGTACTCCACGCTCTTGAAGCTCTGCGTGTAGTGGGAGATCAGCTCCACCATGGGGAGGGACGAGATCTTCTTCCACGGCTTGTACAGGGCTATGAAGAACAGGAACAGGGAGGAGATCACCGCTGCGAGGGCATACTCCCATCCCAGGTCCATCGTGAAGTACGGCAGGCCCATGATGGTCTCGTTCGCGAGGTATGCCATTGCCTCACCGAGAAGGTATCCACCGATTCCCCCGATGATGGAGTAAGCGATGGACTCGTAAAGGAGGAGTTTAAATCTCTGGAAGTTGGAGGCGCCCCTGATTCTCATTATCCCGAATTCCCTGCGCCTCTCGGTGAGTTCTATTTCAATTCCAACCTTAGAAAGGTACGCACCCATGGCGATTATGGGCAGCGAGAAGCCGAGGAACATTACTGAGTAGAGCACATTCGGGTAATAGCTTATGGTGCTGCTTACCTTCACGTAATCTGAATACGGGCGGATCACATTTTCTATTTCACCAGCAATTATTGAGAGTTTCCTGTTTATATCGTTCATGTCCGGGGAGGACATGAGGTAGTTCACGTCCACCTTTACACCGCCGTACATCGTGGTATACCTGTTGAATTCCAGCGTCTCCAAGGGTGTCAGGATTTCAATCATGCCCCATATGCTGTCGCGGGGATAGGAGGAGAATATCCCTACGACGTGCAGCGTGAGATTCACCTGAGCTCCTGTTTCGTTGGTGGTTACCCCATGTATCACATCACCTGGGTGTATCCCGTATTCCCCTACCAGCTCTTCCGAGATGGCAACCTCGTTCTTTTCCTCGGGAAAATTCCCCTCCTGCAGGTGTGTCACTTTCCTCATCTTGTCGAAGTATCCCATGTTCTCTATGGTCATTCCGTAGGAGGTGTTGATGGTAATTGGGTTCATCAGAAAACAGTCCGCGCTTTCCACGTGGGGTATTCCGCGTATTTCATTTACGATTTCGCTGTACTTCTCCGTCTCTATGTCAGCCACTATTGTGATGTGGGCATTGCTGCTCTCAAGGGTATCGTATAGATCGGCCTTCGCAATGTTGTTACCGAGCGTGAATATGGAGAATATTATCGCCACCGAGAGGATCACTCCGATAGTGGTGCTCGCCAGCCTCCTCTTGGAAACTATCCGCATAGCACGGAGATTATTCTTCATATTATTATACCTTTGCATCCTTTTTTGTCCTTGTCCAAAAGTTTAAAATAAAACCCCGCATAAGTGGTGTGCAATGGGGAACAAAATTAAGGCGCTTGTGTGGGACTGGAGGTTCCACCTTGCGTGGATAACTGTACTCTCCGTGGTTATTCGCTCACTCCCCGCTTGGATATACTCCGGATGGGGCAACGATTTCGGGATATATTATTCCATAACCGTTGAGTTCCTAGACAAGAAAAACCCCCTCTACGAATACCCTGCAGTCTGGGGCTCCTCCGGGTACGGGGATTTCCCCCTTTTTTACATAGTTATCATGGTGGCTTATTTCATCACGAGAGCAGATCCCCGGGTTCTCGTGATGAGGGTCCCTCCCATAATCGGCGGGTTGTCTGTGATACCCCTGTTTTTCATAGCCTACCACCTCACCAGGAGTAGAAAGGTATCTCTGGTAGCTGCATTGCTCCTCGCGATAAACCCCATACATGTGTACCAGACTTCCATGCCCTATTTTCTCACGATAGCCCACCCCATAATGCTCACCTCAATTTACTTCGTGTTGAGGTGGATGGAGGATGACAGGTGGCTCTATTACCTGATCCCGTTTTCTCTCCTCCTCATATTCGCCCACCACCTCACCACGTACATGTTCATAATTTCCACTGTCGGAATATGGCTTGTCTACTCCACGCTCGGGAAAATTAACGAGGTTAAAATAAAGAGGGTGTTTCTCTACGTGGTCTTTTACACATCCGCAACATTCTCTTACTGGGTTATCCGCGTGGAGGGGATGTACGATTTCCTGGCATCGCCGTACCACGGCGTCCTCCCGTGGTACGTGACCCCTGTAGCATTCTACATATTCATGCTAGCCCTGTTAAGGGTGGCTCTGAGGTTCAGAATCACCGGTTCCAGTGAGAGGGTGGTTGGGCGATTAAACAGATTGAAGGTCTCAACAGTCTTCGCCCTGTCCCTCACGGTGGGTATCGTCTTTTTCGTTGCCCTTGCCATCTTTGAGCTGCACGGGTACAATATTCCCCCGATCTCCATAATATACTCGGTGCCTTTCCTGCTAACGATGGGGTTTATGGGTGTGGGGCTCTTCAGAATTTACCAGAACGCCAGGCTTCTACATGCGATTGGTGGATGGCTCGGTTCCCTGGCCATTTCAACATTCCTAGGCTTCCTAGCACCGGCTATAATCCCATGGAGACACGCGGAGTATCTGATGGAGCCCCTTTCCATTGTGGGAGCCACGGGGATATTCATAGTGCTTGATAGCGATGCATTCAAGAGGGTGGAGGCAAAGAAAAAAATAATCACCGTTTTCAGTGCCCCGTTCTACGTTATGACTCACATACACAGCGCGGATATGTACGGGCGCCTTATGCACACGTACCAGATAAGCTCGGATTCTCCCACCAATCCCATCGAGTACAGGGCGCTGTATCCCATTGGCAAGAGGATGCAAATAATGTTCATTTCCATAATAATCTTCATAATGGTGATGACCGGCATAACCGCGTTTCCCCTAATGGGCAAGGTGGCTCCTCCTGCTCAGGAGGTATCCGATGTGGTGATGAGCGGGGTTTATTACCTCAGAGATTTCGGGGATAGGAACTACACTGTGGCCACCAGCCACAAGATAGGCACCCTCATAGCCGCGTACGGTTTCAACTCCAGCTTCGAGTACGATTACAAGATATGGAACCAGACGTCGTGGGTGGATTGCCTGGACGAGCTGGAGGGACTCAACGGCACGTATCCCCCCATAGGTTACGTCCTAATAACCAGGGAGATGTTTGAGGACGGTGTGTACGGGTACGGTGATCTTCATAACCCCATAGCACCCCCCGTTATGATGACAAACGAAAGTTACGCTAAGTTCAAGGAGGAACCCTTTGAGCTGATCTTTGAGAATCATACCGAAGACTACGGTGATTGGGTGGAGATATACTGGGTGAACTGGACGTACATATATGAGCACATAAACGGTACCTCAAACTCCACCACTTCAAATCACGAAAAAAGTTTAGAAAGTTTTTACACCCCGTGGAATTCCCACAGGGATTTTTTGAACTTCTCGATCTCCTGTTCCAGTGAATTTAGGCGATCCTTGTTCACTTCTATGCCTGCGATCTTCATTATGAAGAGCAGGGACTTAAGGTGATCCTCTGCGCTCAGTCTCCAGTCGTCCACCTTCTTGTATATCTTGGGGCCAGGTGCCTTTATGGTGCCTGCGGGGGTCTCGATCTCCGCCTCTATTTCCTCTTCGGGGAAGTACTTGGTGACATCCTGCACCTCACCTCTCGCGTACGCCATGATCTCCGACTTCACCTTCCTGCTGATCCACCCGATGTCCACGTAGTAGTCCAGGAGCAGCGTTATCTTGTCTCTCTTAACCCTCTCGAAGAGGAACTCTATCCAGCGCATCAGCAGTACGATGGTGTAGTAGTCCTTCTTTATCTCCGTCAGGATCGGTTTTCCCTGCGATATGCCGCTTTCCTCCTCGGGAGGTCTCGCTTCCCGCACTACGGATGCGTTCCGGAATTCCCTCGGAGGCGGTTCCTCGGGCTCAATGCGCGGCTCGGGACTCTCCTGAATATAGGTGCCTGCGGGTATCACGGTTTCAGCGGAAACGTCCTCGTGCTTCTCGCCCATATCTATGAAGGGATTGATCCTCTGGGACACTACCTCGTAGATGTCCAGCAGTCTTTTAATGTTGTCCTGCATCTCTTCGCTTGTGTTGCGCATCTCCGCTATCTCGTTCTCCAGCGATGAGATGAGTGAATCATGCCTTTCCAGCCTGGATTGCAGTTCGTCGATTTTCCTGGTGAGCTCTTCTATTCTCTCAGATATCTCGTCCAGCCCGGTGCTCTTCATTACATCTCCCAGTATACTCTGAAGGTCGTTCTCTTCGATCAGCGTCTCTGACACCCCGACTTCCTCGGGGCTTATCTCTGTCTTCTCTGTTTCCTCCTTTTCCACGTCCTTGTTTTTCTTCTTCTTTTTAAACAACCCTGCCATTTTCTCACCTCCCTAGGT
>WAOY01000200.1 GCA_015520985.1 DHVE2 group archaeon | reverse complement strand
CTCAGAGGAAGCTCGGCAGGGAAGACCTGGATTTCCTCCGCTCCCTGCCCCTGCGAGTCGAGAGGGAAATCAACGGCGAGAGTTTTTACTTCGTCCACGCATGCCCCAGGGACCCGCTGTACGGGTACATGTTCGACTTCGATCCTTCGTGCATGACCAACGAAATCGGGAGGAGGGTGGACTCGAATACCCTGGTGTACGGGCACACCCACTTCCCCAGGAACGGCGTTGCGGGGGGATACAGGTACTTCAACCCCGGCTCCGCCGGGCAGCCCCGGGACGGCGATCCTCGGGCTTCCTATGGGATTTACGAGGAGGGCGAGTTCCGGCTGAAGCGCATAGAGTACAATGTGGAAGAGGTGGTGAGGAGGATAAAAAATCTCGGTCTCGATGCGAAGTACGAGGGGACGCTCATATCTATCCTCCGCACTGGGCGCGTGTAGATCCAGTAGGAGACGGAAAATTTAATATGCCCAAAAACCGTTAAGGTTCCTATGCCTTCGGAAACCGCGAAAAAGGGCTCTTTTGCAATGGGTGTTGTTCTAGGTATTGCTTTTCTGGCCTTCAGCAGAAGCATCGGGTGGGCGCTTAACAAGGGTTTCACCTTCACCCTGCTGAGCTATTACACGGAATCTCCCTTCGTGAAAGGCGTTGCCCTCGCCCTAGAGGGCGTGTTCGGCCTGGTGGTGCCTCCCCTGATAGGATGGTACAGCGACAGGGTGTTTTACCGGAGTGGGAGGAGAAAGCCCTTCATAATCGTGGGCGGGCTCCTAGCGGGATTCTCGCTCTTCATGGCCTACGTCACCTACGACAACGGCTGGTTCTTTGAGATGTTCCTGTTCTTCATCTCCTTCTTCTACTTCTCCATGCACCTCTACACCGCTCCCTTCCGTGCTCTAATGCCCGATCTCATCGAGAGCGGGCAGCGCGGGAAGGCCAGCGGAATAATAACACTGTTCGAGGTGGTGGGTAACCTCACCGGCTTCATCCTCGGCTCCATCCTCTGGGATATGGACAGGATGTTCCCGTTCCTCATGGGGCTGATTCTCATACCTCTGGCCGCAATCCTCACCTACGCGCTCATCCACGAAGAAGAACTTGACGAGGAGAGCCTCGCAAAGGTTAAGGACGAGGGCATAATAGATTACGCGAAGAGGATGTTCCACGAGATGGACACGCTGAAGTTCTACGCCGCCCAGACCCTATGGTGGATGGGCTTCGAATTCGTGGCCATATTCTTCATAGGCATAGCGGCGCAGATTCTCCTGGGGGCTCCCACCGAGGAGAACATAGCGAAGATAACCTCCACGGCTGTGATGCTCATGGGCATATTCAACATCGCAGCCGTGTTCACCGCGCTGCCCGGGGGATACATCTACGATAAGATCGGAAGGAAGAGCGCCATCATCATGGGAGATGCCATATTCGGCGTATCAATATTCGCCGGGCTCTTCGCGAAGAATTACACGCAGGTGCTCCTAATTCTCGTGGTAGCAGGCCTTGGGTGGGGAATTCTCCTGTCCGCCTCGTATCCTGTCATAGGGGACCTTCTCAGCAAATTCCGTCGGGAAGAGTTCAACGGCCGATACTACGGATTGTTCGAGGCTTCGCGCAGCATACCCATAATCCTCGGTGGATCCATCGGCGGTTTCATAGTGGCCATATCCGGCAAGGATTACCTCACCCTGTTCCCCTCATCCGCCATCGCCGTTCTCCTGGCCATACCCCTCGTGATGACCATGAAGCACCTGGACACGAAGAAGGGTGAGGAAGAATGATGTGGCTGATACTTAGCATCCTTGACCTTCTGCTCCTGGGAATCCTGGTATTGATAGCCTTCTTCGCCTATGTGGCCGCCAGGATGGCAAATCCACCCCGGGAAATCGGCGAGTGGACTCCGGGGGACTTCGGGCTGGAGTACGAGGAGTTCGAGGTGGAGAATTCCGAAGGCATACCGATTCGAGGATGGCACATAAACCGCGGCTCGGATTGCACCGTGTTCCTCCTGCACGGCTACACGGTGAGCAGGTGGACCTTCTACATAAAGAAGATGGTGGAATTTCTATCCAGCGAAGATTGCAACCTCGTCCTCTTCGACTTCCGCGCCCACGGCAGGAGCGGGGGGAAGTTCACCACTGTGGGTGATAAGGAAATTGAGGATTTCCGCGCAGTCCTTAATAAATTTTCCACGGCTAAGAACTGCGTTGTGGGTTACTCCATGGGGGGAATAATAGCCATACGCTCCCTTCTGGAGGATAAGGTTACCTGTGCCATTGCGGACAGTCCCCCTATATACATGGACCGCACCGGTCGCAGGGGGCTCAGGTACTTCGCCAATTTGCCTGAATGGGTTTATACCTTTGCAAAGCCCTTCTTCTCCCTCTACACCGGTGGAAAGATCGTGAACATGATGGAGTACGCCGATAAGATCACCAAACCCCTACTACTCATCGCGGGGGAAAACGACCCCCTAGTGAAGGTTGGTGAGGTGATGGAGTTCCAGGGGAGAAACAGCACGGTGAACAGGGATGTGTCCATCTGGATAAACTCCGGAGCGCACGTTCGTGGCATAGTGGCCGATGAAGAGGACTACAGGAAGCGTGTGCTTGAGTTCATAAGGGCGCACTGCAGCAGACGGGGCAATAGGGGTGAGGTAAATGAAAATTAAGAACGCATACGTGTTCAGGGTGCCTGAGGGGAAGGACCTCGTGGAGTACCTGGAGAACTTCGCCAGGGAGAACGATGTTCGCTGCGCATCAGTGATGGCCATAGGAGCTTTGAAGAATGCGAAGATTGGGTACTTCAGCGTGGAAGAGGGAAGGTACTTGAAAGAGGAAGTGCGGGAGCAATGCGAACTGCTGAGCGCCATGGGGAACATATCCTGGAAGGAGGGCGTGGAGCCCTTCCTGCACATGCACGTCGTGCTTGGGAGGAATGATTTCAGCGTAATCGGTGGGCACCTAATCCGGGGCGAGGTGTTCGTGGCGGAAGTGATAATTCACGAGTACGACGGTCGCTGCCCCCGGAGAAAATTCGGATCGCTTTATCTCTGGGAGTAGGGCGCTCACTCCTTCCTGACCTTCACTATGAACTCGTCGTAGTCCCTCGGCACGATTACGTCGGGGAATATCTCCCTCGCCTCTTCAAGCAGCGTATCCGGCTTCTTGTACCTGGGGCTTATGTGCACCAGGAATAGTTTCCTCACGTTCGCTCTCTTCGCAATCTCCGCCGCCTGTCTCGCCGATGAATGCCCGTACTGGTTCGCCCTGTCCTCAATACTCTTGTCTGCGGTGGCCTCGTGGATGAGCACATCCGCGTCCCTGGCGAACTCCACCATCTCCTCGAAGGGCGCGGTGTCGCCGCTGTACACAATCTTGCGCCCCCTTCTCACCCCGCCGGCGACCTCGTCTATGGTTATCCTCCTTCCCTCGTGTACTATTTCCCCTTCTCTGCGAAGGATCTCAAGGGTCCTGCTGTCCAGCCCCAGCTTCTCTGCCTTCTCCCTATCGATGCGGGGTATATCCTTCTCCTTGAAGCAGTAGGCGAGGGTGTAAACCGGGTGCCTCGTCCTGATTGCGCGGATTATGTAGTCGCCGAAATCGAGCACATCCCCCGCTTCGACCTCGTGCAGGAGTATGGGGAAACTGAGGG
>WAOY01000199.1 GCA_015520985.1 DHVE2 group archaeon | reverse complement strand
AGCGTCAGATGTGTATAAGAGACAGGTGTTTCGCGGGGGAAAGTTCTCGGCTCCGGTGCCCATAGCCACCGAGCTTCAACCGGTGCGCAGCATCCACATCTCCCCGAGGGAAATTGAGGTGGAGGAAGAAGGTCCGAGCTCGTGGATAAAGAGGGCATTCGTTTACGAGGATGGTGAGTGGCTGGAGAGGTCCAGGGAATACCTGGAAAAGGATATCAGGCAAGATTCTCCAAGCCAACCTCTTCGGGCAGGGGGCACGGCGGAGTGGACCTTCATGGTTTACCTAGACGAGGACAACTCCCTGGACGGAAACGGGTACAACGGGGATGTGCAGGAGATGATAAGTGGATTCCAGGATGAGGCAAATGGCCTGGTTAACCTCGTCGTGTACGACGACGGCAAGGCGAACGGGGATACGAGGATATACCTCGTCAACAGCACGGGGGCCCACGACATCTCCTCCGAGGCCCCATGGCTCGGCGATGAGATGGACTCCGGGAGCCCCGACACGCTTATTTCCTTCGTCACGTGGGCCGTTGAGAAATTCGAGGCGAAGCACTACTTCCTGGACCTGTGGGACCACGGTGGCGATTATTCCGGCGCCATGTGGGACGACACATCGGGATCGCACATGGACCTCTCCGAACTCAGGTACGCGGCGAGGACGATAAGGGAGAGAATCGGGAGACCCCTGGACATCTGGGGCTACGACGCCTGCCTAATGAACGCGGGAGCGGACAACTACCAGATCAAGCAGGGAGCGAGAATAATTCTAGCCTCGGAGCACACGGAGGGGGATGACGGATGGGACTACAAAGCAATCATATCGAATCTCACATCCAATCCGTACCAGAGTCCTGAGGAGTTCGCCTACAACTTCGTGGTGCACGTGGACGACGAGCACGGGGGAAGCAGCGTGCCCACGATGGTTGCACTCAATGTGACCCGCTGGGACTACTACTTTATGCCCGCGTACAATTATCTGGCGCAGGCCATACGCGGCAAAGCCGGGAGCGAGAATTCCAATATAAGGAGCGCCTTTTCCAGCGCGGCCAGCGCAGATACAGGGTACTGGTCCTCCGGGAAGGACGTCGCGGATTTCGCGAAGCTAATCGCGGAGATGGTGAACGACTCCACTATCAGGTACTGGGCATCCCGTGTGGTGGAGAATGCAAGCTACAGTGTGATAAACTACGTGGACCACGATACGAATGGGAGAAAAATGATAATGGCCGAGACATCGTCGAGGTACGAGGTAACCTCCCTTGCGTACATCTTCAAGGAGACGCAGTGGGACGAGATGCTCAACCAGGTCTACGCCAACGGAACCGACGACACGAATGCCTGGCCGGTGTGCAACATAACCACCTACGACGGACAGGGATACCTCTGGAACTCCACCGTCGTTATTCGCGGAAATGCATATGACCTGGATGGCCAGGTTCAGAGGGTAGAGGTGAAGGTTGACACGGGAGATTGGACAATTGCCAATGGCACGGACAACTGGAGCTTCACCTTAGATATGAGATCCCTCGGGAACGGGACGCACCACCTCTTCGCCCGTGCCTACGATGGGGACATGTATTCTCTTTACGGGATGGTGAGGATCGTGGCGCTCCCACGCTCGGACCTCCCGGACATAACCGTGCTGGGCATATCCCTGAGCAACTCCACCGTGGAGGAGGGAAAGAGGGTTGCGGTGAATGTGAGCGTTGAGAATGTTGGAAACAACGCCACGGGAAATTTTTCACTTGCCATATACGCGGACACGGCGAATGGGGATAACCTCCTCGCCACCCTGAACTTCTCCTCCCTTAATCCCGGCCAGAGCGAGAACGGAAGCATTGAAATAAGCACCACCGGGCTGGTAGGGCCTCACAAAATTCTCGCGATGGCGGATTACAGAAACAGAGTCAACGAACTGAACGAGTACAATAACACGGCATACGCTGAAATAATGGTGCTGGGATACCAGCCCGAGATAAGTTGCGAGGATAACCGGTCGGGCGGACAGCCTGGAGACACGGTGAATTACACACTCACCGTGAAAAACGCCGGGACGTTCAACGACACGATTCTTCTCAATATAACTTCCTCGCCGGGATGGATCGTGAACCTCTCCGCGTGGGAGCTCAACCTCACCCCGGGAGAGGAGGATCACGTGATCCTTTCCGTGAAAATCCCGGATAACGCGAGCGCGTGGAGCCAAGGTGTGGTGATAATCACGGCGACCTCGGCGGGGAACTCCAGCAAGGTATCCCGCGAGAATATAGCGACTGTTGTCAATCCACCCGTCCTGCTCGTGGTGGACACCGGGGCGGATTCTTCCGCGTTCTTGAAAGCGCTCAACTCATCGGGTTATAAGTACGACGTGTGGAACACCGTCTCCCAAGGCTCGCCCCCGGCGGATACGCTCCGCGGGTACCGGGCGGTGGTGTGGGACATCGGCGATGACTCCTCGGATACCCTGACCGCATACGACCAGGATAACCTGCGGGAATTTCTGCTCAACGGGGGCCGCCTATACCTCAGCTCGCAGGACCTCCTCTGGGATCTCAACAACTACGACAGCGGATACATCAAAAACGATTTCGTGAGGCAGTTCCTGGGCGTCTACTCCGTGAGCAACGACGTGGCGTACAGGAACGTCAGCGGAATCCCGGGAGACCCGATTTCGGGGGAATTCTTCCGCGTGGCCCTGGATTTCCCATACACCAACTACGCCGATGAGATTGAACCTGTGGAGAACGCCACGGGGATATTCAGGAATCCAGCGTCTGGGAACTTCGTCGCCGTGAGGTACCAGAACGGTTCGTACCGGACAGTCTTCACCGCGTTTCCCTTCGAATCTTTCTACGATGGCAACTCCACCCTGGGCGGGGATCTGATGAGGAACATACTGGTGTGGCTCCTCGAAGACAATCTGGAGAACAACTCGCCACCGGGGGATCCGAAGATAACCCAAATCCCGGAATCCGCCAAGTCCCATGAGGAGATCCGCGTGGAATTCTTGGCCGATGACCCGGACGGGGACCTCCTCAGATACGAGATAGACTGGGGAGACGGCACGAGGTCCACGAGCACTTACTTCCCTTCAGGAACCGCTGCGAATGCCACCCACCACTGGATACACCCCGGAACCTACCAGGTTAGGGTGAGGGCCATGGACCTCTCCGGCGCGTTTTCCAACTGGTCTGCCCCCAGGGAGATCAACATCACCTCGGGCATCGTGGCCGGTTTCCTCGCACCTCGGAACGCGTCGATGCTGTTCGGCGAAGTCGAATTCCGCGGTTTTGCCCTGAACCCATCTCGGGGCGCCTACGATGAGATATACGACCTCAACTACGGCTACGCGATATACGAGGGCCCGCAGCCCATAGGCGACGTGAACCACGACGGCAAGAACGAGCTCCTAATCGGGGGAAGGGACGCGAAGCTGCACGTCTACTCCTGGGAAAATGAGACCCTGAGGGAAATAGCGAACCTCACCGATCCAAGCGGCGCCTCGGACAACCCTGCGGGCTACGCGATAGGGGATATAGACGGGGATGGGAACAACGACATCGCGGTGGCATGGGATTATCACTTCTCCGCGTTCACCTGGAACAGTAATTCCTTTGTTCCTCTGGGCAACGTGTGGCAGGGAAATGGTACGGATGACTCGTACGATTGCGCCATCGGCGACATAGACGGCGACGGGAGAAACGAGGTGGTGATAGCGGACCACCCATCCGCGGGGGACCCGGAGATCACCGTGCTGGGCCTAATTAACGGGGAGTGGGTGCAGAAGGCAACCTGGGACGACCCCGCTGGGGACCTCAGGACCCCGGTGGTGAAGGTGCAGGATGTGGACAGAGATGGCGTGGACGAGATTATCGCCACGCCCGGCAGGGAGATGGTGGTGCTCAAATGGCAGAACGGAAATCTCAAGGAAATCTTCTCCACGGGAGACACGGGAGATGAAACATATGGCATAGCCACGGGGGACTTTGATTCCGATGGCCGAGTGGAGATTGCTGTCGGGTTCTACTCCCCATCTATTCGCGTTTACCGCGTCGGAAGCGAGAGAATGTACGAGATATACAACCGCACCTGGGAAGGCGAGGGTGGGGTCATAGAGGCGGTCAGCTCTGGCGATGTGAACTGCGACGGAAAAGATGAGATAGTGGTGGGCACCAGCAGGATCCATGTTCTCGCATGGAACGGGCAGAGCTTCGCAGAGATTTCTGGATTCGGCAGCCACATGGGCGTTCTCGCGGTGACCTACGCGGGCGACGTGGACAACGATCATCGCGATGAAATTGTGGCAGGGAACGTCATTCAGGACCCCGCAGGGGAGTACCACCTCAGGGTGTTCAAGTACGGGGATGATATAAGCGGAGTAGTGGCTTCCATAGACGATCCGGGCTTCGCGCATCCCCTGCAGGTAAACGGGACTAATGAGTGGAGCATAACCTACGACCTGAGCACCCTTCCCGATGGCCCCCACAGGATATACGTGAGGATAAGCAACGGTACTTCCACGCGCACTATCTGGCTGGATTTCTACGTGAACTCCTCGATCCCGGAATTGAACACGATGGCGGCGATTGCCCTGGCTCTGGCGGTGCCTCTTCTCCACCGCCTCAGGCGCGGGAGATATGGAGGGTGATCCTCTCCCCCTCTATCTCCCAATCCTTGCTGTACTCTCCCTCCTTGCCCTTCTCCAGCACGATGCTCTGCGTCTCCCTCATTATGTAGTCGCGGAATTCCCCTATAGCCTGCTCCAAGGTCCCAGATGCTTCGTACCTCGTGATTATTTTTGCGTCATACTCCAGATCCATCTCCTTGCGCATGGTCTGTATCCTCCTTATTATCTCCCTGGCAAGGCCCTCCAGGCGTAGTTCCTCGGTCACGCGGGTGTCAAGGTAAACCACGATGGGGAGTCCTTCAACCTCCACTGCCTGCACGCCCTCCAGGGGCTTCTCGAAGACCTCGATGTCTTCGCGGGTTATTTTGTATCCGAGTATCTCCAGCTCATCACTTGACAATCTGTCGCGGATCTCCTCCGGGCTCATCTTCTGTATCTCTGCCACCACCTTCTTCAGGTCCCCCTTCAGCTTCGGACCGAGGTTGCGGTAGTTTATCTTCACCTCCAGCCTGGTCATGCCCTCCATCCTTCCAATCTCTATGCTCTTCACATTCACCTCTTCCCTAAGCACGTCCACGAATTTCTCCACGATTGGCACGTACTTCTCGTCGCAGGAGATCAGCATCTTGCCCAGGGGCTGCCTCAATTTAACATTCGCTAACTGTCTCGCCCTTCTGCCCGCCTCCGCTATCCTTATGGCGACGTTCATCTCCTCCTCGAGGCGCTGATCGATCAGTTCCTCCCTCGCCTCGGGATAATCCTCTAGGTGCACACTCTCCCCCGGGCCGAACGTCTCGCGGTAAATCACCTCCGCCAAGAACGGGGTGAAGGGGGCCATGAGGATCGAGAGCGTGCGCAGAGAAGTGAACAGCGCGGTGTAGGCGCTCCTCTTATCCTCGCTCATCTCTTCGCGCCAGAATCGTCTGCGGGATCTGCGCACATACCAGTTGCTCAGCTCGTCTATGAATCTCTCCAGCGCACGGGTCGCGAGGTGCACGTCGTAGTTATCGAGATGTTTGCGGACGTCCCTTATTGTGGAGTTCAACCGCGAGAGGAGCCAGCGGTCCAATTCGCTTCGAATTTCCCACACCTCGCCGCGGTAATTATCCAGTTCGGCGTTCTTCTTGAAGAACACCACGACGTTCCAGAGCGTGGAGATGGTCTTCTGCATGTATTCGCGCACTAAATTCTCGGAGAAGCGCCTGCTCTTCCACACGGGGGAGGAATATAAATACATGCGGACCGCATCGGCGCCGACTTTCTGCATTATGTCCATGGGGTCCACAGCATTTCCCTTGGACTTGCTCATCTTCTCCCCGTCCTCGTCGAGGATCAATCCGAGGGTGAGCACATTCTTATACGGAGCGCGGTGGAACACAAGCGTTGATATTGCCATGAGGGTGTAGAACCAGCCCCGCGTCTGATCTATGCCCTCTGTTATGAAGTCCACTGGGAACGCATTCGCAAAGTCTTCTTTGTTCTCGTATGGATAGTGGAACTGCGCGAAGGGGGCGCTGCCAGAATCGAACCACACATCTATGAGGTACGGTTCCCTCTTCATCTCCTTTCCGCACACGGGGCACTTCACGTGGATTTCGTCGACCCAGGGGCGATGGAGTTCAAAGTCCTCGGGCACATCGCCTTCCACATGCTTCAGCAGGTCCTCCTTGCCCTCAGGAATGAACACATGCCCGTCGGGGCACTTCCATATTGGAAGCGGGGTGCCCCAGTACCTGTTCCGGGAGAGGGCCCAGTCCTTAACCTCCTCCAGAAAGTTCCCGAAGCGCCCGTGCTTGAGGTGCTCGGGCTTCCAGTTCACCGTCTCGTTGTTGGCGATGAGCTCATCCCTCTTTTTGCTCATCAATATGTACCAGGTGTCCAGAGCGTAATAAAGAAGGGGAGTTCCGCAGCGCCAGCAGAATGGGTAGGTGTGCTTAACCGTGCCCTTCTTGAACAGCTTGCCGTTCTCCCTGAGCCATCGGATTATGTGAGGATCGGCATCCTTGACGAACATTCCCTTCCACGGAGTATCGGTGAATTTGCCCTCCTCGTTCACCGGTTTGATAAGGGGAATTCCCTCCCTCTTGCACACGTTGTAATCATCCTCGCCAAAGGCCGGGGCGATGTGCACTATGCCCGTGCCGTCCTCGGTGCTCACGAAGTCCGCGGTTGTGACGTAGAAGGCGTCGAAGTCCACGGGAACGAAGGGGATCAGCCTTTCGTACCTCTTCCCCTTCAGATCTCGACCCTTCATTTCCTTTAGGATCTTCGCCTCGCCGACCACCTCCTTCAACCTCGCTTTCGCTATGTAATATTTCTCGCCTTCATACTCCACGAGAACGTAATCTATGTCCTCTCCCACGGCGAGGAGGAGGTTCGACGGGAGGGTCCACGGGGTTGTGGTCCACACGAGGAAATAGGCATCTTCGCCCTTCACCTTGAACTTCACGTACACCGATGGGTCCTTCGTTTCCTTGTACCCCTGCGCCACCTCGTGGCTGCTGAGGGGCGTACCGCATCTGGGGCAGTATGGAACGACCTTGTAGTCCTTTACCAGCAGACCGTCCTCGTAAATCTTTTTGAGGGCCCACCAGACGCTCTCTATGTAGT
>WAOY01000198.1 GCA_015520985.1 DHVE2 group archaeon | reverse complement strand
TATCTCCTCCCTGCTGAGCTTCCTGGGGGGTGGGGGAAAGAAGAACTTTTTCGACGGGCTCTTCAGGAACTCCATGGACGCTAGGGTGAACAGAGACTTGCTCTCCTCTGAGACCGCGGAGGCAACGTTCCTGTTCCTGTCCACGGGATCAACGAAGACCAGCGGCTCCGGGAACTTTTTTCCGCCGTTGCCCAGGTGTATGTATGTCTTTCTCTTCCACCTAGCCGCGTTTCTCAGCACGTTGAGGAACGTGCCGTATTTTATTATTAGAAGCTCACACAGGTATCCGGAGAACCCCCGCACCCTCGCCTCGGCGCCGTACACCCCGATGCCCTTCATGAACGCCTTGAGTATCCGAACCTCGTCCCTCTGCTCATCGCGGAGATTTGCGAGGACGAATTCGGTGTGGAAGGGCGTGCGATCCACTGCGCTTATCCTCTTGGATGGGTCCTCCACCATGAAGCAGGGCACTATGTCCACGCGGAGCCCGTCTATCACTCCCCTCAGATAAGGGTGCTCCGCGTAACTCTCCACGCCGTCGGGCATCACGCTCCTTGCGATTTCCAGCCCTATCTTCTCCATCTCCTCCCGGCTGTACTCCGGGGAGAAGCGTATGAAAACATCGATATCAGGGTCCCTCAGGAACGTGCCCTTGGCCACGGAGCCCACGAGTATAGGTGAGGCCCTGACTCCCCTCCTGCGGACTTCCTCCTGGACCCTCTCCAGAACGGAATTCGCGGTGGAGATTATCCTCTCCTCCTCCTCGGGGGAGGGCTTTATGGCATCGAGCACCTCCCTTATTATCTCCTGCTCATCAGGGATATTATCGCCTCCGCCGGCTCGCCATTTGCCTCTTTCAGGGCTCTAATTGCCTCCTCCTCCGTGCATCCGGTCTGCTGCATGACGAGCTGCACGTCCTCCTCGGTGAACTCCGGCGCTTCCTCCTCCGCCTCAACCTTCTTCATCTCGCCTATTATCTGAATCATTTTCTGTCCCTGTATCTCCATGGCCATTACCTGGGGGTCTTCAATGATGTAATCTCCGTCCCTCGCTTTTATTATGACCTGGTAGGCATCTATCTCCTTCGCCTTTAGCTGCCTCATGAGCCTGCGCATCTCCCGGGGGTTGATCATGGTTGTTGTAAAAGTGTGGCGGTATTAAAACTTAATCCCGCGATAATGTTAAATTCCACCGACGCAATACGAGCATGTGAGATACCTCATCGCTGTGCTGCTGCTCCTCGCATTACTAACGCCTGCAATACACGCTTCGCAGAGGGGCGATGTGGTCATAACGGGCACCGTGGTGATCGACGAGAACACAGTGGATCCCATAAGCGGGGAGAGGGGCATGTACGGCATATCCGGGAACCTCACCATCGAGGACAACGCCACCCTCATCGTGAGGAACGCAACGCTCTACTTCGCCCGCGGCGGGAATGCCACCATGCAGGTGCGTGGCTCGCTGATCCTGGAGAACGGGACAATAAGCGGGGGAAGGAGTAATCTCACGATCCAGGTCCTGGGGAACAGCAGCGCGGAGATACGCCTTGAGAACGGCACCGTAACCGCGTACAGGCTGGAGGCGTATTACCGGGAGATAATCCTGGTAAACACGTCCATAGGTCCCGGGGAGAACCAAGCATCCGGGATCTACCTCTCCCACTCCATACTGAAATCCTCTGGAGGTATCATCTCCGGGTACCCAATTTGTGTCGAGCTAT
Source organism: DHVE2 group archaeon (assembly GCA_015520985.1). Lineage (GTDB taxonomy): Archaea > Thermoplasmatota > Thermoplasmata > Thermoplasmatales > Aciduliprofundaceae > JAADDK01. The sequence goes on along the minus strand of WAOY01000198.1, from coordinate 3,536 downwards.
ACCATTCATCCCTGCTCGGCGAAGCCCTCCTGGAGAACTGCACCTACGGAGCCCTGATGAGGGATTCCTCGACGGTCACCAACGTTACCGTTTCCAGCGCTGATTACGGGATTTACGCATCCGCCGCCTTCGATCTCACGGTTAGGGACGTCATCATTATGAACTCATTCGTCGGCATATACTCAGGTTACTCCTCAAATTTCACGGTGCAGGACGTCGCTGTGAACGGCTCCTTCCACGCGGTGGAGGTGTACAGATCAGCGATGACCATTCGAAACATCACCTCCGATTACGGGGGCATATACGCATTCGATTCCGTGAGCCTCATGTCCCTCCGCATGGAGAACTGCACCGTCTCATCCATGCCGGTTATACTCGTGCGCAACGGAACCTTCACCCTTTCCAACGTTTCAGAGGTGCTCGCCTACAACGCCTCCGTGCACATAAGAAACGTGTCCTCACGGGCATCCAACTTCGTCATAGCCGTTTCCTCGGATGTATTCGCCGATAACGTCTCCCTCTTCCCGGGCGATACCGGTTTCCTGATCAGGGGTGGAGAGTTGGCGGTGTGGAATTCCACCGTGGCCCAGGCCTCGTACGGGATCAAGGCCTACGGCACAAATTTAAGCATGGTGAACACCGGCATCTCCGGGTCGGGGTTCGGTGCGTGGATCGAGGATTCCTCCGGGTACATAGATGGGTCCCGCTTCGAATCGAGCTCATTCGGGCTGTGGATCAAGGGATCGCAATTCTCAATCACCAATTCCTCCTTCGTAAACGACACCTCTGGCCTGATGCTGGACGGCGTGGTGCACAGTTCGGTGCTGAACAACACATTCCTGAACTGCGGTGTTTACCTGCACGCTGACGTGGACAACGTGGAGGAGTCGTACCTGACCAACGATCTGCGGGGAAATGTGGTGAACGGAAAACCGCTCGTGTTCCTCAAGAACGCCTCCGGGATACACGTCGATTACGGCGGAGAGGTCATATGCGTGAACTGCACCGGCGTGGTGGTGGAGAACATCAACGTTTCCAACGTGGACGTGGGCGTGAGCGTCCTCCTCTCCAATAACGTGACGGTGAACAACGTCACCACCTTCGGGGACTGGCACGGGATATACTCCACCTTCTCCACGGGCGTACGGGTTCTGAATTCCACGAGCGTCAATAACTCCTGGGCGGGAATATATTTCTACAGCGTGTCCCGGGCGGAGGTTGGAGGTGTAAAGTCCTCGGGAAATCACATAGGTTTCCTGGCCTGCTGCCTGAACGATTCCCTCATCTCTCGCTCTGAATTCTCGCACAACTACCGGGGCTTCGAGTGGGACCGGTCTCACAGGGATGCTGTCACGAAGAATATTTTCAGGGACAACACCGAGTACGCAGTGTTTCTCGATGGCTGCTCCGACCTTAGGATATGGAACAACTCCTTCCTCTGGAACCACAACAGCACCACGCGTTTCTCCCCGAGCGCGGTGCAGGCCTACGATAACGGGCGCAACGCATGGAACACTAGCGTGGGCAACTTCTGGCTTGACTGGGCAGGAAACAACGATAGCAACGATGCGGATGGCAATGGCATCGTCGATTACCCCTACCCCCTGGACGGGGGCGCCAGGGACTACCGGCCCATTAAGGCTCAGGTTCCCGAATTCCAGGAAGTGATATTTTTACCTCTTCTGCTTATTCTGGCACTTGGATGCAAAGTGTTATATGGGAGAAAGGCATAGCATTATGTATGAGGAGGGCCGCGGTGCTGGTGGTTCTGTTTCTCCTCCTTACCCCTCTGGTTCCCACGGCGAGGGGAGATGGGGTGGCGATAGTGGAGAGTACGCTCCACGAGGTGCTGCGGGAGAACAGGCAGCTAGCCCTGGTGGACGTTCACGGTGATCACGAAATTCTGCACCTCTTCATAAGCGTGGTCTCCCTGGATCCCGGAGATAACATAACCATCCTCATTCCCCTGCGCACGAAGCCTGCGGAGTTAAACGTCACCAACTCCTCCGACGCCGAATTCTACGGTAAATACGGACTTTACAGGGTCATGTGGGACACCCCGAACTGGGAGCGCGGTGAGAGGAATATCAGGAACACTTACATCACAGCACTCTTCGGGTTGTCCGTGACCCAGATCTTTCCCCTGGGGGCATACGGTCCGGTGTTCTGGGCCATAGCATCTCCAGTCGCCGGGAGCGCCTCATCGGGCGAGGGACACTACTCATTCAAGACCGGCGATACCGTAGAGGTTTACAACCTAAGCACCTCCGGCGATGTGCATCTATTTGAGGAAGCGCACAACGTGTCCCTGCCGTATAACGTGAGGAAAGCCCTGGGTAAATACGAGGGCTTCTACGCTATGCTTGTGCACGCTAGGACCCGGGCCCCAATAGAAGAGGACGCGTATCGGGTTCTGCAGGAGAGATGCCCGAAGAGCATGGAGGCGCTGCGGGAGTATGTTAAGACGCATCCCCGGATGAAGATTAAGACCATGGCCGGTTTCGCAGTTAATCACCAGATAATTTCGATGGAGGACTCCCGCGAATTGATGAGAACGTTCAGATCTGAGGCCGGGAAGAACAACACCCTGTGGGATTATTTTTACCGCACCATCCTCTCCATCTACGGCTATGGGGAGGCGCGGGGCATGGAGATAACCGTAAGGCTCCCCCTTTACAAGGGTCAGGCATATTTCCCCCTGGGCACGTCGCCATCGTGGAACTCGTCGGGGCAGATCCGGGTGTTCTTCCGCGTGCCTGAGGATAAAGAATTGCATCCCAACGACCCCTCGTATGAATTCGTGCACTACAACGGTAGCTTCTACTATTACTGGAACTACGATGGCCAGCTCCCGGAGCACGACATCGAGGCCTACGTTGCTCCGTGGGGCAACTCCGCGCTTATTGACGAGAAGACCAGCTATCTGGAAAAATTGGCAGTGTCCTATTCGGGCATAATCGGGTACTCTCTGGCCATGAGCACCCTCTTTGCCATCTGGATTCTCCTCACCTTCATCGCCATGCTGATGTGGGGCGGGCACAGGGCTGCGAGGCGGTGGGACGGTGTGCTCCTGATAGCCACCATGGGCTTCGCACTGTCCCTGTGGTTTAGCGCGCCCATATCCCTACTTTTATCCCTCCTGCTGGTCCGGGCAAATGCGGAGAGGTACGGGTTACCCTCCGCATCGGGGTACGGGGCAGCCGTGGGATACACGGCGCTGCTCTCTTTTGCGATTTTCTTTCCCCTGTTTCTACTCCTTTACGTGTACCTGATATGATTCAATCGACCCGGGACCGCACTTTCCGGAGGGACAAAAAATAAATAACCGCATGCAATACTCCCAAAAAGAGCGGGGGTTACCGAGCCAGGTCAAAGGTGCCAGATTCAGGGTCTGGTCCCGTAGGGGTTCGCCGGTTCGAATCCGGCCCCCCGTATCCCTTCGGGTTTTTTAGATTTTTCTGGGGTTTAATAATAGGCCATCGCCGCTTTCGGGCACCGAAAGCGATAGGCCCTTGCCAGGCGCAACAGGTAATACG
>WAOY01000197.1 GCA_015520985.1 DHVE2 group archaeon | reverse complement strand
GGGAAACGATTTACCACGTCGGAAACTCCGTGGAGTTCTCCAGGGAGGACCTGCCAGATAAAACCAGGGTCTGGGTCTTCTCCCTCTAATCAATTATGTCCAGGCCGTTCTCTATCCTGTCTATCTCCACGGCGGTGGTCTTTTCGCCAACCACCGCTCCGAAGTCGTTGGCCACCACGCTGGCACCCAGGTATTTGGTGCCGTAATTTGCCGTGGTTAGGTATACGGGAACACCGAAAAGATTCTTTAAGAATTCCACCTCGTTATCCCCAGTCTCCGGATGAACGAGCATACCCCTGTTGGTGACCACCGCAGCCGAGCCCACGGTCTTTATGCCACCGATAGTCCCCTTCACCACCTCCACGTCCAGGGCGTCCTCTATCAGCTTGACCGTCTCCCTGTCAAAGTCCACGTGAACAAGGGCTGCGCGGTCGTTCGCCAGTATATCGTTTCCCACCGCGTTTATCTTGTCCTGGACGAAGAGCACGTTCATCCTGTCAAAGAGGAACTCCACGTCCTCATCGGCGGCGAAGTCCGTTATAACCGCACCATTGGAGTTCATAACCGCCAGACTGCCTATGAGCGTGCTACCGCCCAGGGTGGTCTCGAAGACCTCCCTGAGTCTCAAAACCTTCTGCACCTTCTCCCTGAACTCCGGAGGCGTACCCCTGGGTACAATAGCGTAGTTGTCGTTGGCGGCCACGTAAACCCCGATGTAGGGACTTCCAAAAAGGGAGAGTTTTGCGATCATTATTACTCGGGCAGCAGAACCTCTGCGCTGTCCTCTTCCTCGAACTTTATCACCTTTACGGTGATCTTGCTCGGTGGCTTCTCTATCCCCCTCTTCCAGATCTCCTCGTTTACGCGGTTGTCTATCCACACGTTCTCCTCGGGCACCTTCATGTGCCTTGCGACAAAGCTGCGCACGATCTTGATAGCGTAATTTGCGCGCCTTGTGCGAGGTACTCCCTTCACGTCGCGAAGTGGGATGTTGTAGATCCTCTCATTCTCAGCCATCAACACCACCTCACACCTTCAGCTTGGTCCTGCGCCAGTTCCTCCGGTGGGGATGCCACTGGAACTTCCTCTGGGTCCTCATGACCACCCACGCGGGAACCCTGCGGTTCCTCTTGGTCGCGCGCATCAAGCGGTACTTCCTTGCAACATGCTTATTCCTCGACATGTTCATCGCCTCACGATCCTTATCTCTCTCCTCTGCGAAGTCAACCTCCTGAGGATCTCCTTGAGCTCCTCGTCGGAGATCTTCTTGTATATCCTCCCGCTCTGCGCCAGGAGGATTAGCTGATTCTCAACAGCCTGCGCCAGTTCGGGACGCGCGAGTTTCAGATTTGCGAGCCTCTCCCTGGCCTCCGGCTCAAGTATCTGGCGGAGTATGCTCTGTCTGGCGAGCTCCTCCTGCTCCTTCCTCTCCTCCTCCTGTTCCTGGCCCTGCCGGGCCATGAGCTCCATGAGCTTTCTGCGCTTTATTTCCTCAAGCTCCCTGTCCTCCTCCATAGGGGATCACTTCACGTACTTCTCCAGGTCCTTCCTCTCCTTCACGAGTTCATCCATCACCCTCTTGGCGATGTTGTCCATGAAGGACCTGCCCTTGGGCGTGATGACGCGACCTTCCTTCTCCCTCTGCTCCACAAACCCTAAAGACTCGAGTTGCTGGAGCGCATGGCGAATTATGGCGCGGCTTCCCTTCCTCGCCTTGTACCTCTTTGAGCCGCGGTCCTCCTTGCCGCCGTAGTGCGCAGCTAAGCGTGAGGTGCCTATAGGCCCGTAAACGTATATCTTGCGGAGCACCGAGGCTACACGGACGTACCACCAGTCCTCCTGCTCGGGTCCGCGCTCCTTGTGAACCCCGGTGGTCACCCACTTGCTCCACTCGGGCGGAGTGATCTTTCCCTCTTCCTTCAGGACCTTCGCGACCTCGTTGATCAGCCTGTCCGGAGGAACATCGTAAACCGTAACCATGTCAATCGCCAAACCGCCCTATACATTCCCCATATAAGAGTTTTACTCCTTCCAGGCCTCAATCTTGAAGCGCCTCATCTCCTCGCCGTGGAAGGTGAATTCCGCGCGGAAGTTGATTCCTTCGATCACAAGGGGGAGCCAGTAGTGGTCGTCCTCCCACATCTCATCGTAGGGAATTTCGTTCAGGGGGAACCACCTTGGCCTGGATTCCTCGCTCTCCTCCGGTTCGCCATCCAATTCCCCTCGAAACACGTGCACCAGCCAGTCCTCCCCGCGGACGTCGTAAAACAATATTTCTCCGATCTTCCTGAGGTTCTTCACCCCGGCGCCCATCTCCTCCAGGGCCTCGCGGCGGGCGCATTCTTCCGCGCTCTCGCCTTCCTCTATTTTCCCGCCGAAGCCGTTCCACCTGCCTGCGCCGTGGCCCCTCTTCTTGTAGTGCAGCAGAATTTTCCCGTCCTGGATTATGTGAACGATGACGGCGTGGATCATGGAAGAACATGGGCAAAGGGCGAGATAAAGGTTGCGAAATCACACCTGCGCCTCTCCTGCCTTGATGACTGCGTACTGCGTTCCCAGGGGAGATACTATCTGGAATATGGCTGTTGTAACCGCTATAAGGGTGATTATTATCGCCCCCAGATGCGACGACGCAATTTCCTGCGCCGCGTGGGCTGCGAGACCCACCGCTACGCCCGCCTGGTTTAGAAGAGCGATCCCCAGGTACTTTCTGAGCTTTTCCTCCGCCCTTGCCAGGTAGGAGCCTATGCCACATCCTATTATCTTGCCAACGGTCCTCCCGAGGCAGTAAACCACCGCGACAGCCCAGAGGGCGATCAGAAGGGAGAAGTTGATCTCCATACCTATCGCGCCGAAGAAGAGTATGTAGACAGGGGTCATGAAGGAATCTATGCGCTTGTAGGTCCCGACCCCCACATCCCTCTCGATGTTTATCACCGTCATTCCCACAACCATCGTGGTTAAGATGTTCGATACGCCAATTACGTATGCGAGGCCCCAGCCGAGCAGAGCAACGGCAACCCCTGCAATTAGCTGCTGGTCGTAGTTCATGGTAGTTTTCTTCCCCACGTAGCCGAGGGATAGGCCCAGAGCACCTCCAAGGAGGAAAGCACCGAATATCTCCCAGAGGGCGTGAAGCACTGAGGAGAGAATGGTCACGTGGTATCCCAGCAAGATCTTCACCCATATGATGCCCACTACGTACATGACTATGCCCGCAGCATCATCCAGCCCCACTACCGCCGTGGCCACATCCGTGAGGATCCCATGCGAGGAGAGGGAGCGAAACACCGCAATCGTCCCTGCCGGAGCGGTCGCAGGTGCGAGGGAGCCCAGCAGCACGGCGAGGGCCAGGTCCCCTGTGAAAAGGTAAACGAACAATATCACGGTGAAGAAGGTGACTATAACCTCCACCACGAGTATGATCATAACCTTTCTGCCCATCATCTTCAGAAAATCATACGAGAAACTAAGACCGACAATGTATCCTACGAGAGCCAGGGTAACGCTGGTCACTATGTTGAAGAAGGCGGAAGAGATATTGAAGCCCATGAGAGAGAGGAGAACCCCGGCGAAAAGGTAAGCGAGAACCTCCGTAAGACGTATTTTCTGGAATGCGTAGCCGAGGATAGGCCCCAGAATTAGAAGGAGTGAGGCTATTATGTATATGCTCCCAGAGCCGCCCAGCATGTTCTCCAGGATAGCAGGGAATGCCATATTACTGGGGGAGATTGACTCCACCAACTTAAACTTTCCGAAGAGAAACAGCGAGGGCTTTTCAGAAAAAGAGAAATACCCACGTGATAATGCACCTCCATGCTTGAAGAGATCCTGGGTTACACCGCAGGTACGTTAACGACGATAGCCTTCCTCCCCCAGGTGTTGAAGGCGTGGAGGACGAGGAGCACTAAGGACATCTCGCTGGGAATGTTCCTCCTGTTCAGCCTCGGAGTGGCTCTATGGCTGGTGTACGGGATCATGATCTCATCGGCGCCCATAATAGCGGCGAACCTCGTAACCCTGGTCCTGGCGTCTTCGGTGCTCATCGCCAAACTGCGCTTCGGCTGATCTGCGAAATTTTACCAAAGGGTTAAATAAAATGCACCCATTTATGGTCTGGGAGTTGCCATGGTGCAGATGAACTGTCCTAAATGCGGGGCACCTTTTGAGTATGAGCCGGGGATGCGCTTCAAGCAGTGCGACTACTGCGGAACGATGATATACATCGACAAGAGCAGGGTGATGTTCTACTACATAATCCCCTTCTCCATCAGCAGGGAGCAGGCCACCCAGGTGTTCAGGCGCTGGGCCTCCGGACCCAAGATGGCCAAGGGTCTGGAGAACTCCAGGATAAAGAGTTTGAAAGCCATGTACTTCCCGGTTTACCGCTTCGTCAGGAACGTGAATGGTGAGGAGAAGGTATTCATAAAGCCTGCAAAGACCACCCTGCTACCAGGGCTGAGCAACCTCAAGGTTCCCCCAGGAGATATGAAGATCTTCGACAGGAATTTCCCCGTCGGCAATGCGGAGGTGGTGCAGCCGGACATGAGCATGGACACCTACCTTCCGAACCTCCCCGGTGAGGGAAAGGAGCAGGAGATAGTCTACTTCCCAATATACGAAATCCGCTACGAATTCCAGGGGAAAGAGTACGTGGCGATCATGGACGGCTCATCCGGCGAGGTGTTCGCGTCGTACTTCCCGCCGAGGTCCTCGGTGCCTTACCTTCTTCTCGCCAGCCTCACGTTCATACTCGCGGCCGTGGGTGCGGCTGTAGGCACCATGGTGAGCGGGTGGGGCTGGTTCCTAGTGCTGGTGGGAATGGGAATTGGAATAGGAGGGGGTTACTACATTGCAAAGAAGTACTGAGGTGGTCGGATGAAGCTCACCTACGGTT
>WAOY01000196.1 GCA_015520985.1 DHVE2 group archaeon | reverse complement strand
CTTGTAAGAATTCACCCAGGAGTTCAGCACGGCCGCCATCTCCTCCGCGTGCTTGAGTAGCCCCGCAATGTAATGCAGGGCCACATCGCTTAGTTCCCACCTGCCGTTAGGGTCGTAGAACATGTTCTCCTTTCCATCCACGCTCAGCAAACTCTGGTGCACGTGCATACCGGTGCCGTTTATGCCGTAGAATGGTTTGGGCATAAAGGTCGCATACAATCCGTGGCGCAGGGCCACGCGCTTTATCGTCGCCTTAAGGGTGAGAATCCTGTCCGCAATCTTGAGCGCGTAATCGTAACGCAGATCGACTTCGTGCTGCCCCGGGGAGACCTCGTGGTGCGCCGCCTCCGGATTGTAGCCCATATCGCTCAGGAGCCCTATGATCTCGTTCCTCACCTTCTCCCCCTGATCGATGGGCCCGTAGTCGAAGTAACCCGCGTGGTCATTGGGCTCAAGCACGGGCTTACCGTCCTGCATCTTCAGCAGGAAAAATTCGAACTCGGGGCCAGTGCAGAACCTGAACCCCCTCTCCTCCGCCTTTTTTAGCATTCTCTGAAGGACATACCTAGGGTCACCCTCGAACCGCTTCCCGTCTGGGGTGTATATGTCGCATATCAACGTGGCGCTCTTGCCGTCGTCCGGGATGATCTGAAAGGTGCTGGGATCCGGTATCGCCCGCATATCGCTCTCATCAATCGTGGCGTAACCGACTATGCTAGAACCGTCGAAAACGATTCCCTCGCTCAGCGCCTTCTCAAGCATGGCGAAGGGGATCATCACGCTCTTCACCTGGCCGAGAATGTCCATGAACTGCAGGTGCACGTACTTTATGCCCCTCTCCTTTGCGACCTTTACTACCTCTTCCTGCATAGGGAGAAATGGAAATAGGGATTTAATTCTTTCCCTCATCGTCCGAATCTGCGCTGGCGCATCTGATAGGAGCGGATTGCCCGGAGGAAATCTATCTTGCGCAGTGTGGGCCAGTAGACGTCCGCGAAATAGAACTCGGCGTATGCACTCTGCCAGAGGAGAAAGTTGCTTATCCTCTCCTCCCCGGATGTCCTGAATATAAGGTCAGGATCGGGAATGTCCCCGGTGTAAAGGTGCTTCCGCACCGTCTCCTCGTCTATGTCCTCGATGCTCAGTTTCCCCTCCTTCACCTCCCTCGCGATCTTCCGTATAGCTTCCACGATCTCCTCGCGCCCGCCGTAGGCGATGGCCACGTTCAGGATGAACCTTTCGTTTTCCTTCGTTTTCTCCTCCGCGTACCTAATGGCTTCGCGCACCTCCTCGGGCAGGAGGTTTACCTGCCCTATCACGCGAATTTTCATTCCGTACTTGTGAGTTCTCTCGTCGTCCGCAGCGCGCTTGAGGCTATCAACGAAAAGCCTCATGAGATGCTCCACCTCTTCGCGGCTGCGCATAAAGTTCTCGGTGGAGAAAGCGTACACGGTGACGATCTTGATGCCCAGCTCCCGACACCATTCGAGCACCTCTTCAAGTTTCTTGCGACCCATGTCGTGGCCCAGCATGTGGTCCATGCCCAGCTCGCTGGCGAACCTGCGGTTACCATCCATGATTATCCCAATGTGCTTTGGAATAGGGCCATTCTTCACCGCCTCAAGAAGCTTTTTCTCGTATGCCCTGTAAGCCGTATCCGCGAGGCTCTTGCTTATATCCTGCATGCTCAAACCCCATTCTCCTCATTTTATTTATCACTTTCTGCGGGAAAAAGAAAAGAGACTTATTTTCTACGCCTGCGCACGATGAATATCACAAGGGGCATCGCTATAAACGCCGCAACCGTGTGCAGTTCGGGGACGGTGGTAACGTCGGTGGCGGAATCGCCACATTCCGTGTAGGCACTACTCACTTTAACTGCAGTCTTAACATCCGTGCTGGCGGTGACCTTGATGGCAATCCGGACATTATCTCCATTGGGTATCAGGAAATCAGGGTCACCATCTCCATCGCGGTCGTAGCCGGATGCGATGTAATTCCATCCGGTACCGGTGTCGCTGTAAGCCACCACTTCCCAGCTCCCCGAACGATATACGTACAGGGTTATGTTAACATTCTGATCGGACTCGACCTGCACGTTCACCAGCTCGTAACCGCTTCCGTTGTTCCATATGGTGTGGTTGTACCATACCACCGTACCGATTGAGGAGTTTGTGTGCGGTGATATGGACAGGTTGCAGTTTATCTGGAAGAAGGTTTGTGTGCTATTGTGCACGCCGTTGCCCTCTATGGCAGTGACATTTACGTCGTAAAATCCGCTAAGGGCATCTGTGGGGATATTAAAAGTGCCATTGTAAATCAATATTCCTATCAACGGATGAACCTCAGTCAGCTTAAGATTTACACTATACAGAGTCCCGTTCGGACTAGTTATATTGGCGGTGACATTTCTAACGTCAAAGAACCCAAAAGGCTCCCTGACTACAGCCGTTATATTCATAGAATCTCCAGCGCTGTAATTGCTCTGCAAAACTGGGCCACTAGATGTTAAATTGTAAAGTTGCACATTTTGGACATAAATATAGGATGTGGTGTTAAACTCTAT
>WAOY01000195.1 GCA_015520985.1 DHVE2 group archaeon | reverse complement strand
GGACTCGGGATGGGGATGAGCATAGTGATTTCGATCCTCACGGGCTACGTGCTCGGGTACCTTGCCCTCTTCTACGCGGTGTACATCTGGGCCGCGCTGGTAAATCTGAGTATCCTCTTCTTCATAATCGGGTTCCTACGCGGGGGATACCCGACGATTCGCAAGTTCATGGGACTGGAGAAGGAGGACAGGCACGACATGATAATCCTCCTGGACGAGATGCTCCGCGAGCGAAAGCGCCTCGTGAAGAAACTCGGCGAACTGGAGCGGTTAATTCGCATAAATCCAAAGAGCAAGAGCAGGGAGAAGTGGGAGGAAGAGCGGAAGAAGGTCCTCAAAGAAATACGCGCGCTGGACGAGAAAATCGATAAGATGAAGGGTGTGGTGGATGAAGAATAAGATGGTGATAGTCATCAGGAGTGACCTCAACCTATCGTGCGGGAAGATCGCGGTGCAGGTGGCCCACGCCGCGGTTGAGTGCACGCTTAAAGCGGAGAAGGCGAAGAGCCCATACCTTAAGGAGTGGCTCCGCGAGGGGCAGAAGAAGGTAGTTGTGAAGGTGAAGAGCCTGCAGGAATTGTACGAGTTGGACTTCAAAGCCCGCAACCTCGGGCTCACAACGGCGATAATACGAGATGCAGGCCTCACCGAGGTCCCGCCGGGCACGGTGACATGCGTGGGTATAGGGCCAGGACCGGAGGAGACCGTGAACAAAGTGACCGGGAGTCTGCCGTTGCTATGAAGGACGTTAGGGTGCTGGGGGTGGATGATTCGCATTTCGAGCCCCATACCCGGGGTACGGTAAAAGTCGTGGGAGTGGTGATGCGCCTCTCCGGATACATAGACGGGTTTTTGCTGAGGGAAATCACCATAGATGGCACCGATGCCACAGACGCCATAATATCCATGGTGGAGAGCAAGTACTCCCGGGACATACGCGTAATAATGATTCAGGGCATAACCCTGGGCGGGTTCAACATAGTTGACCTGGAGAGGCTTCACAGGGAAACCGGGAGGGCGGTAATCACGGTATCGCGCAGGAATCCAGACATAGAGAAGATAAGAGAGGCGCTGGAAAAGCACTTCCCGGATCACGGGACGAGGATGGCCCTTATCACCAAGTTCCCCGTTGAACCCCTGGAGAACGGGGGAGGGATCATATATATCCAGAGGGTCGGAATCACCATGGATGAGGCGAGAGAGATCATAGCGAAGACCACAATAAGGGGCACCATGCCAGAGCCCATAAGGATTGCACACCTCGTGGCCTCGGCGTTGCACTTCGGGGAATCTAGAGGGAAGCCCTGAACTTCCTCTCGTAGAGGGTCAGGAGGAGGGGAGTCATTATTACCGTAACTAGGGTCACTATGATAACCGAGGCGAACACCTCCCCATTTATTATGCCCCTGTCGTAGGCTATGCTCAGGAGAATCAGCTCGAGGGCTCCGCGGCCACCCATGGCGATTCCGATGTACCCCGCCTCCACCCGGGGCACCTTGCAAAGCACGGCGCCGATGCCGCACCCCAGGAACTTGCCCAGAAGGGCCATGAGTGAGAGGAGGAGCACCAGAACAACGACGAACCAGCCAAAGGTGAGTGTGGTCAGAATCGAACCAAGTTGAAGTCCCACGAAACCGAAGAAGAGGGGTGTGAAGAGCGCGTGGGAAATGGGCTCGATATCATCCACCAAATCCTCGTAGGCCACGCGCCTCCTGAGCAGGGGACCCACCTTGGAGCCCCACTTTCCAATAATGAGCCCTGCAATGTAAGCTCCAATTATCCCCTGGAGCCCTGCATACTCGGCGATGACTGCGAACAGTATGGCGAGGAGGATGGTGAAAGTTAGCAGTATCTTCTCCCTCTGGGGCCCGGTGCCGATGAGGTGGTCAATGACCCTGTACCTCTCCAGGAAATATGGGAGCAGGACAAGGGAGATTGAGATGAAAAGTATCACGAGGGAGGATATATAAACCAGGCGCCCGATGGTTACCTCCTCTCCGAGGGCTATGGAACCAACAACGCCGATCAGGAACACGGCGATTATGTCATCCACGAAACTGGCACCCATGATTATCGCGTGTATCCTCTTGCTCACGCTCTTCCTCATGAGGAGCCTTGCGCACACCTCCACGGCGGTGTTGGAGAGGATCACGCTTATGAACAGCGATGTTATCCAGGGGAACCCCAGGAGGAACATCGTGGAGAATATCAGGGCCATGGAGAAAACCACGCCAAGAAGGCCCACCACGATACTCTTGAACTTGTTCTCCTCGAAGGCGTGGAAATCTGTTAGAAGCCCGGAGAGGAGCATGAGCATTATGATGCCGAACTGGCTGAATATCTTGAGGGTATCGTTTGGAACTAGGAGCCCGAGGACGAGTGGGCTCAGGATGACTCCGCCCAGAACCTCGCCAACGAGGCTCTGAAAGTTATATTTCGTGAACAGTATCCCCAAGAACCGGGCCAGAAGGATGAGAAGTAGAAGAGACAGGAGGAAATTGTTGAGGGGCAATCCGCATCCCTTGCGCTACTGGAGGTAGTAGTACTCGAAGGGCAGGTACTTCATGTCCCTTCTCCTCTTCTCCAGGAAGCTGTAAATCGTCGCGTGCTTGCTCCCGCGCAGAAGCATCTCTATGGCCCTCTTCGCAGTCTCCAGCTGATAGTACTCGCCGATGATGGCCACGGTGTTCCCGTACAGTGATATGTCTGCGCCGCTGAGTTCCTCTATGATCCTCCTGGTCTTTCCGTCCTTCCCAATTATCCTCCCCTTCAGAACCCTTATCCTGTTCTCCTTCTTCCCCACGAACTCCTTGATGTCAATCTCCTCAAAGTACACGTCTTCGCGGAATATCCTCCAGGCCTTCTCCGGGGAGAATCCGTCCCCCACGGCTTCCACGAACGCCTTCGCCTTCATCGCCATGAAAGCATCCGCATTCCTATCGTCTATCGTCACGTCTCCGTAGCGGGAATCTATGCGCATCTTCACTCCTGTGAGATCTTCAACCTTCTTCTTCGTCTCGCCGTTCTTCCCTATCAGGGTGCCGATCCTCGACTTGGGTATCTTAACGTAGAGCATCACATCACCTCCAGCTCGCGGAGGACCTCTTCGGGGGTGAACTTCACGCCGAACTTCGAGGCAAGATTAACGAAGTTGCGAACATCCCTTGCCAGGAGTTGCGTGGAGAGGGGATGATTCACGGGTACCGCCTGGCCCACGTCGATTATCCAGGGCACATCGTCCCATATCAGGATGTTGTACTCGCTCAGGTCTCCATGAATTAATCCAGCTTTGAGCATCTTCTTCATCTCGGCCAGGATGTCATATATCACATCTTTTTTAAGGCTTTCCATCACCTCCTTCATGAGAGGTGCCGGACGGGTCTCGTCGCCTATGTACTCCATCACGATTATGTTCCTCCACAGGTCCACGGGCTTGGGAACCCTCACCCCATGATCCGCGAATGTCGCAAGATTCCTGTACTCCTTGCGGGCCCAGATGAAGATTATGTTCGCCTTCGTCTTGTGCACGTTCGCAAACCTGTCGTCTCCGTCTATGAATCTCGAAAGACCCTTGTAGTTGAGCCGGGTGAGCAGGTAAGTCTTTACGGCGAGGTACCTACCGTCCTTCCCAACTGCGCGAAACACCACCGCCTCCTTTCCCGTGGATATGGGGAACTCAACGTACTCAACGCTCCTCTTTAGAATCTTGTAAAACGCGAGAAGGGTACGCTTATCGAAAACGTCGCCGTAGGTCTTCTTGTCCTCCTCTCCCTTCTCCTTCTTCTCACGATAGAACAAGAAGCGGTCCAGAGTTTCCTCAAAGTCCCCTTCCCTCATCTCCCGAACACATCCAGGATTTCAGGTAATTTCTTGCTCTTGCTGAGATGAGCCGCCTGGTTGCGGGTGTAGCGGTACACCACGTCCGCCTTCTCGTCCTGGAACTCCCAGGGGCGAATTACGATGAGATCGCCTTCCCGGATCCACATCCTCCTCTTTATCTTGCCGGGTATGCGCGCCATCCTCGATTTTCCGTCGGCGCACATCACCATCATGCGCCCTCCGCCCAGTATCTTGTCCACTATGGCGAACATTTCCCCCTTGTTCGGGTCGGGCAGCGGCACCCTTATAATTTCCTCTTCTTCCTCGGGCATTGCTGTGCGTATTGCCACGCCCGTATATTAAATTATCGCAGAGCTGGACGGGGAAACGTTTAATAGGGAAGTGAAAGATACTAACAGGATGAAATATACTGTCCTCATAGCATCCCTCCTAATTTTCGCCCTGGTCTTTGACCTCGCCCTCGTTTTCTCCCTCCCCGGTGAAACCAGCACGCCGGCTGAATCGGGGGGCGAGGGATTTGCCTGGGTAAAGTACGCGTCATGGAGCGGTGTGACGAACACCTCCTTCACCGGTGGCTATGGTGAATGCGTGGCAAGCGACGGAAAATACGTGTATGTCCTTAAAGAGTACAAAGCCACTTCCAGCCCCGTGTTCGCCAGGTACGACGTCCTCGGGGATTCCTGGGAAGATCTCTCGGCGTCGCTTCCCCCGGCGGGAACTTTCAAGAATGGTTTATCGATGGCCTACGACTACAACGGGAATTTCTACGTTCTGACGGGGAGCGCCTACGCCGACGGCGCCGACCGGGTGCAATTCTACAGGTACAACATAACCACGGATTCCTGGACACGCCTTGCGGACACCCCGCACGTGCAGGGTGCGGGGGACGCGATTGTCTATTCTGGCTACGACCACAGGATATACGCGTTCATAGGCAGGGCGCACTACACGGGAAGCTACGACCCCGGGGATTACGGGGTATTCGCCAGATACGACCCCACCTCGGATTCATGGGAGAACCTGACATATCCTGACTGGCCCGGCACGGACGATGGCGCCTCGCTGGCGTGGACTGGCGGGAGGTACATATACGCCCTGCAGGGGGAGTTCTACGAGAATTCCCCACTGCGTAATTTTGCAAGGTACGACATCGAGACGAATTCCTGGGAGGAGATGAGCGATATCCCTGCGAAGGACGGAGTGGGGGACGGC
>WAOY01000194.1 GCA_015520985.1 DHVE2 group archaeon | reverse complement strand
GTGTGGAGACGAAGATGGTCCTCTTCCCCGGTGAGAACCACGACCTGTCGAGGAGCGGGAAGCCCAAACACAGGGAGATTCGCCTGAAAGAAATTGCGGAGTGGTTCGAAAAGCACATGTAACTGCGAACCCGAAGGGTAGCGGGCCCGCCGGGATTCGAACCCGGGTCAGGGGCTCCCTCCAACCCCACATCCCTTTAAAAAATTTTGGGGTTTCCGGAGGCCCCCAGGATATCCAGACTACCCCACGGGCCCCCTCATTTCTTCTTGAACTCGACGTATCCGCACTTGCCACAGGAATAGCGGTCGCCGTGGTCTGCGAGAAAAACGCCGGGACCGCACTTGGGGCAGAAACGACGCTTGCGGACGACCTGATTATTTTTGACTTCGTAGAGCTCCCTCTTCTGCATTTTCATTCCTCCTCCTTCTTCTCTATGATCTTGTTCCTGATGAGAATGTACTCGGGCTCCACCTTCTTGGCGTGCTCCACACTCTCGTATATCTTGGCGTAACCCCTTGTCTCGTTAGACCCGAAGGGGGTGTGCATGTGATCCAGGATGACACGATTCTTCTCCGCATTCATATTCGTGGCGATTAGACTGCGAACCTCATCCCTTGTGGGAGTCTTTGCCTTTGGATGGCTGACCACGAATTTCACCTCGACGCGGTGAAGCAGCGGATTCTCCCTCTTCTCGACGATCTTTATCTCCATGCTTCATACCTCCATCTGCTCGATTATCCTGCGAGCATTCCTCTTGTGTTCCTCATTTACCGTGATTGAGACAACACCCGTATTGGGCATCCCATATATAACAATAGCGCCTTCCGGGGCAAAGAGCACCGCGGGGATGACTGCGAGATCTTCTTCGCCGTCCACGTCGATCCTCACCTTCCCCGGGGATTCTATCGCCTTCTTCACCGCATTCCAAAGTTCAGGGGTGATGTACCCCGCGGGATTTCTCACCCTGTACACCTCTTCGCCAAACTTACGTATTTCCTCAAAGACCACGTCTTCCCTCTTGGTGCGATAATCGACGATGGCCACCTTCGGTGCGATGTGCATCCTGAGAAGTGTGTAGGTGACAACGTCCCCGACGGCGATGACAATCTTCCCTGAGAGTTTTTCCTTCAGTTCATCCTCCGGCACGAGTTCCCCGTGGACCCTCTGCAGCTCCGGACGCAGGGAGGCGGGAAGGCGAAGGGGCTTATCTAACTCTGAGGGCATACTCGCCATTTTCCGCATTCATCTCCTTGGCTATGCGGGACATCTCGCTGTTCAGTATGAAAACGTAGCCGTGCCATTCAGTCGTGGTTTCTCCTCCGCAGTAGGGGCAGCGGTCCTCGGTGGTTATCCTCTTGCACTTCCTGCATGCGCGAAGCTCGTTCATTTCTTACCCCCCTTCTTCTTTTTCTTCTCCTTATCTTCCTTCTTATCTCCCTTCACCAGTTCCTCGATCCATTCTATCTTCCCTAGCCCTGGCTGCCTCATGGTCAGGCCGATCTTGCTGTGCCTGGGATTTGCATCGTTGATCGTGAGTGCCACGATGCGGGAAATCGTCTTGTCTCCAACGCGGAGGACCTTTTTACTCTCCTTTCCTATGAGGCGCTTGTTCTCAACGTCCACGTCTATCACGTCGTCCATCACCTGGCTTATGTGGAGCAGGCCGTCCAGAGGACCTATCCTGATGAACGCGCCGAACTTCAGGACGTCAACGACATAACCCAAGACAGGCTCCTGCATCTCGGGGTGATACGCGAGCGCCTTGAACTTCACCTTCTGATACACCGCCCCGTCGCCGGGCACTATGATGCCGTCGCCAACTAGCTCGAGGTCCAGGAGCAGGACTATCACGTACTTCCTCTCCGCAGGATCGCGAACCTCCTCGCGGGAAAATGTGTAAACCGAGCCCTCTATCTTCTCCCTGGCGAGGTTTCTCACGATTTCCTCTACATCCTCGCCCAGCATGGGCGGGGGTATGCGTATAACATCTTCCCGCTCAACAATCAAATACATGGTGGGGCGTAAGTTTATTGAGTTTATAAATTTTCCCATCGCCGGTTTTACATGCGGGGCATGTCCGCGGCATTATCCCCCGTATTACTCCTCTTCGCTGCGTTTATTCCACCTCATCCGCAACTTTAACTCCCGCAGCCTTCAGGATGGCGATGATTTCGTCCAGGGGGAACGGCCCTAAATCCCTCCAGAACCACACCATCCGGCCGTCTTTGGTGAGCACTAAGAGGTACTTCATACCGATCTTCCTAACGGGCGAAGCCTCGGCTATCTCGTCGAAGGGGATCATTAGAGATCCTTCCCTGCTCAGATCCTTCAGATTCTTCGTGGCCCGCTCCTCGAAGTACTGGGTGAAGATGAGGTGAGGGTTGAACAAAATTGCTCCCAGAATCCGGGCTCTCAGCCCGTGGCCCCCGGACGAGTAGAAGAATATGCCCTCTTCGCCGATTTCCATTTTCCCGAGGTACGAGTGGAATATGGTCTTCGGCGGTTTATCACCGATGAAAAGCCTTACCCCTGGCACCCCGAGCGGGTGAGACATCCCCCTGTAATTACTCTACCCGGATTTATACTTTTCACGCGGGAACATCTCTAAATACTCCCTTCCGCATGCTGCACCATGCGCGCGCTGGAAATCGTGAGGAAGCACAACGCTTACCGCAGGAGCGTTCTGAATTTGCAGGCATCCGAGAATTACCTCAGCGAGGAGGTTAGAAGCGCTCTGGCGAGTGATATGGCATCTCGCTATTCCATGGTATTCGATTCCGAGGTGCACGGCGCGATGGTGCACAACGCCTACGGCGGCGCGAGGTACCAGGAGGAGATAACGGAATATGCCGAATCCCTTGCGTCCGAAATCTTCGGGTTCGAGCACGTGAACGTGAAGCCTATATCGGGGCACATAGCGGCGATGAGCGTCCTTGTATCCCTCGCTAGTAAGGGCGACAGGATAATGGCCATATCCCCAGAGGATGGCGGCTACGACGGCTATTCACAGAATTATCTCGCGGACATGCTCGGACTGGAGTACAAGCCGCTTAGAATCGAGGGGATGAGGCGCGTGATCACCGACGATATCACTGAATTCAGGCCCAATCTGGTCATTCTCGGGGCCAGTTACATCCCGTTTGCGTACAACCTGCGCGAAGTGATAGAAGTGGCCCACGATGTGAGGGCGAAGGTGATTTACGACGCTTCGCATGTGCTCGGCCTGCTTCCCGGAGGGTTCCAGGAGGGTATAGAGGAATGCGAAGTCGTCTACGGATCCACGCACAAGTCATATCCCGGGCCTCAGGGCGGGATAATCATGAGCAACCACGCCGACATCGCGAAAAAGATCTCAGATGAAATGACCTGGAGGACGCAGGACAATTACCACACCAACAGGGTCGCTGCTCTGGCCGTTTCGCTGGAGGAATTCAAGCCTGTGGCAAGGGAATACGGGAGAAGGGTGCGCCGCAACTCCAAAGCCCTGGCGTCCAGGTTGCACGAACACGGTATAAAGGTTCGATTCCCCCCGGACTTCACCGAGAGCCACCAGATTCTCCTCGACGGCGATGCCCTCAGAGAGGAGCACGGACTGGACGTGGTGGAATTCGGCGAAATTCTTGAGAGGAACGGTATAATCGTGGATAGGGTCGGGCGTCTGGGCACCGCGGAGCTCACATGGAAGGGGTACGGCGAGGAGGATATGCTCGCAATAGCCCATGCCATCCACCTCGCAGTACTCGGGGAAGACGTCAGCCAGATTGTCCGCGATTTAATCGCCAAATGGGATGGTAAAACACTGGGAAAAGCTTAAATATCGTCAAAGCAATATCTGACATGTGACAGACAAAAAGAGGAAGGATTACATCGAGCGGGAAATCTCCGCATTTCGCGATTACCTGGAGGGGGAGAAAAAAAGCAAAAATACGGTGGAGCAGTACACCCGCTACGCCGGGCAGTTCCTGAGATTCGTCAAGAAAAAAGTTGAGGACATTACCCCTGGGGACGTGAGGAGGTACAAGATTTACATATCCACCAGGAAGCGCTACTCCAAGAATTCAATATACCTCGCGCTAAAGGCTGTCACCTCGTATTTGAAATTCAGGGGTCGCGAAGATCTCGCGAAGGAGATCAAGGCGCCCAAGAGGCCCAAGCAGATGCCCAAGTACCTGACCGAGGATGAGGTTAGGAGGCTTCTTGATGCCGCAAAGGGGAATCCGAGGGACTACGCCATTCTCTCCCTCCTCGCCTACTCTGGGCTCAGGGTCAGCGAGCTGTGCAATCTCCGCGTCGAGGACGTTGATCTTAGCGAGAGGGTTGTCTATGTGCATTCGGGAAAGGGGGACAAGGACAGGATCGTGGTGATAAGTGAAAAAGCCGCCGAGGCAATAGAGGCGTACCTCCTCCAGAGAGATGATGAGATGGAGTACCTCTTCTCCTCGAGGAAGAGCGAGAAGATAAGCAGGGTGCAGGTATTCCGCATAGTGCGCGAATACGCGGAGAGGGCGGAGATAAAGAAGAAGGTAACGCCCCACGTTCTGAGGCATACTCTCGCCACGACGATGCTCAAGAGGGGCGTGGACATCAGGTTCATACAGCAGTTCCTGGGGCACAGCAGCGTTGCCACGACTCAGATCTACACGCATGTGGACGACGAGACCCTGCGCAGGGTCTACGATTCTGCCATGGAGGAGTACTGAGCGATGGGGTTAAATATCCATTTCCCATATTGCACCCGTGCAGTATCTGTTCTTCGTATCGCGGGAGCCGTGGGCATCCTTCAACTCGATATACGCTTACGTCAGGACCCGCGGTAGGATAGATGAACTGGTGGCCCTCTACTCCAGCGAGGAGAACATGAAAAAAGTGGAGAGGATGCTGACCGTGCTCTTCAGGTCCTACGGCAACGAGCTGAAACTGAGGAAGGTGCGAATCCCCGAGGACGGTGTGGAGGACATGGGCAAAATGCTGGAATCCATCGTGCATGAGGGGGACGTGGTGGACATAACAGGGGCCAGGAAGCTGATGATCCTCTCCCTCCTGCGCCTCAGGGGCGTAAAGGTGGTCTACCTCTTTCTCCAGGACATGCGCTTCTCATCCCTGCCCTTCATGATGCGTCCCCTGAATTTTCAGCGCCTGGAGGAGGTGGATCTGTGATAATCCGTCGCGACGAGATATTCGTCCTCCTCAACCAGTACCTGCTGCGCAACACGTACGAGATCAGGGTGTTTTATCCGCCCATGGAGATCGAGCTGTTCACCCTCAACATGGGGAGGATGCTCCTGGAGAACATTGTGGACCCCAAGGAACTCGACAGGCGCAAGAGGAAGTTTGCCACCAACGAACTTCTCCGCAGGGAGCTCCCGGATTCCCACGACCTCCTGGACGTCCTTCTCTCCTCCGGGGTGATGGACTTTGAAAACTCGGAAGAGATAGAGGAGAACTTCGACCTTCTGCGCAGGGCGGTGAGTGACCGCACCATCTACGT
>WAOY01000193.1 GCA_015520985.1 DHVE2 group archaeon | reverse complement strand
GCCCTGCGCCACGGATTGTATGCGACCTTTATGCCCAAACCATTCTACGGCATAAACGGCACCGGTATGCATGTGCACCAGAGTTTGCTGAGCGTGGATGGGAAGGAGAACATGTTCTACGACCCTAACGGCAGGTGGGAACTCAGCGATGTGGCCCTTCACTACATTGCGGGACTGCTTAAGCATGCGGAGGAGATGGCGGCCGTGCTGAACTCCTGGGTGAACTCGTACAAGCGCCTTGTGCCCGGATACGAGGCACCCGTGTACATATCATGGGCGAACAGAAACAGGAGCGCTTTGATTCGAGTTCCGGCGGGCAGGGAGATGAAGACCCGCATAGAGCTCAGAAACCCTGATCCCGCTGGAAACCCATACCTGCAGTTCGCGGTGATGCTCGGCGCTGGACTGGATGGAATAGAGAAAGGAATCGAGCCACCCGAGCCGGTGGAGCAGAACATATTCGCCATGAGCGAGGAGGAGAGGAGGATGAGGGGAATAAAATCCCTGCCGGAGAGCCTGGGGGAGGCGCTGCACCACTTCTCACGCAGCGAACTGATGCGGGAAATCCTGGGAGATCATGTGTTCATGCATTTCCTGCACGTGAAGCGCAGGGAGTGGGAGGAGTACCGCGCGCAGGTGACGCAGTGGGAGATAGAGAAACTCCTCCCCATCCTCTGAGAAAATTTATTTAGATATGCACCCATACTAGGGCGATGCACGATGATGACATAGAGAGGATTCTCGACGAATTCTACAGGGAGGATTTCCACTACGAGTCCGGGCGCGTGCTGGGCTCCATGTACACCTACCCCCCCGACATCGTTCTCAAGGCATTCTTCAAATTCTACCAGGCCAACCTTGGCAACCCCGGGTTGTACCCGGGAACGGCGAGGATGGAGCGCCTCGTGGTTGATTTTCTGCTCAAGCTCACCTCTGGAAAGGCGGGATTCTTCGGGCACGTGCTTAGCGGGGGCACCGAGGCGAACATCACCGCGCTCTGGGCGGCGAGGAAGATGGGATTCAGGAAAATCCTAGCGACGCGGGACGTGCACTTCTCTGTACTCAAGGCCGCGGATCTCCTGGGGATCCCGATTGAGTACGTCCCCATGCGGGACTTCGCCATGGACCCCCGGGCCCTTGAAGAGACGGTCGAAGACGGCACAATCGTCGTGGCAACGGCGGGCACTACCCCCCTGGGTTACGTAGACCCCATAGAGGAGACTGGAAAAATATGCGGAGACCTGCGCTGTTACCTGCACGTGGACGCCGCCTTCGGCGGTTTCGTTATTCCTTTCCTGAATGAACTGGGGAGAACAAATATAAGGTTCGGGTTCGACGTGCAAGCGGTGAGAAGCGTGACGATCGATCCCCACAAGATGGGCCTCACGCCGTATCCTGCCGGAGGGCTGGTTGCGCGGGAAAACATATTCGCGAAGATCTCGGTCGAGGCCCCTTACCTGATGGAAGGGCGAAGCGATACCCTCCTCGGGACACGACAGAGCGGGAGCGTCGCGGCCAGTTACGCCGCTATCCTGCACTTCGGCTGGGACGGGTACCGGGAAATTGTGGAGGAGTGTATAGACACCACCGACTACCTCGTCTTCCGCGCAAGGGAGGAGGGTTTTGAAATCCTCGCTAAGCCCGTGATGAACATTGTCAACATCGTCGTGGAAGATCCCAGGAAGGTGCAGAGGGAACTTTTCAGGCGTGGGTGGGCGGTATCCACGAATCCAGCTTACGGGACCCTGAGGATTGTGGTCATGCCCCACGTGAAAAAAGAGGTGGTGGATGAATTTCTAAAAGAATTGAAGAGGGTTTATTTCTGATAGTGGTGCCCGTATTTGGCCCACCACGCATCTATGTCGTCCTGCAGCTTCTTCACGTACTCCGGATTCTTGAGCAGGTGCCTGAACCTTCCCTGCATCTTCAGGTACTCCTCGACTGGCTTGAACTGCTTGGGCTTGTATGTAATCCGCATATTCTCTATGTCGCCGTTCTCAATCTCGTACAGGGGGAACAGACCGGTGTCGGTGGCGAGGCGCATTATCTCGACGGTCTTACTTGGGTCGTGCCTCCAGCCGGTGGTGCACGACGAGAGCACGTGTAGGAACCTCGCGCCTTCTGTATTGAGAGCCTTCTGAACCTTCTTCTTGAAGTCGTTGAATATCGCTGGGTTCGCGGTGGCCACGTAAGCAGCGTTGTGCGCGGCTATGATCCTCGCAATGGGTTTCTTCGGCCTCATCTTACCGATTGGGTTCGCCTTGCCCACCTTGCTTGTCGTAGTCCAAGCGCCCCACGGCGTCGCTCCGGAGCGCTGGATACCGGTGTTCATGTACGCCTCGTTGTCGTAGAGAACATATAGAACGTTGTGCCCGCGCTCTACCATGCCGCTGAGCGCCTGGAACCCGATGTCCGCGGTTCCACCGTCCCCTCCGAAGGCGATTATGTTCACCTTCTCGCCCATGGCCTTAGCGGCCGCTTCCACGCCGCTGGCCGCGGCTGCCGCGTTCTCGAAGGCAACGTGCAACCAGGGCACTCGCCATGCCGTGCGGGGATATGGGGTGGTGGCAACTTCGAGGCATCCTGTGGCGTTCACCACTATGGTGTTCGGTCCCGCGAGCTTGAGGACCCATTTCACTATTATGGGCGCCGCGCACCCGGCACACATTCCGTGGCCAGGTGCGAAGAACTCCTCGTTTTCGTAATTCATAGCAATCCCTCCGCTTTGTAAACCGCTTCCTTATTTACGTCGATCCAGTTCACCTCGTCCACATCCTCGCTCAGGGCTTTCTCCGCAATCTCGTAAACGCTCTGGAAGGTCTTGAAGGTTATGTCCCTTCCTCCGAGGCCCACTATGAAGTCGAGGATCTTCGGCTTCTCCGCGAGGTTGTTGAACGTCGCTCCGAGCTCGCCGTACACCGCACCTCCGAACCCGAAGGAGATGTTCCTCTCCATAACGGCCACGACCTTCACTCCCCTGAGAACCTCGAGAAGCTCCTCCTTTGGGAAGGGCCTGAAGGTGGTGATCTTTACGAGCCCGACCTTCTTACCCTGGCTGCGCATCCTCTTCACGAATTCCCTGGCGGTGCCGCTCATGGAGCCCATGGTCACTATCGCAATCTCAGCGTCATCCATGAACTCCGGCGTGACCTTGCGATACCTCCTTCCGAACTTCCTCTCGAATTCCTCGAAGACCTCGTCTATGACCTTCTTGGAGCGTTCCATAGCGACCCACTGCCCGAACTTGAACTCCATGTAGTGCTCCGGGAAAGCGAAGGCACCCAGCGTAGCCGGCTTCTTCGGATCAAGGGTGACGTACTTGGGCTTGAATTCCCCGAGGAACTCGTCCACGTCGCCCTGCTCGGGCATCTCCACGGGCTCGACTGTGTGCGTGAGAACGAAGGCGTCCAGGCCCACCATCACAGGGAGGAGAACTCTTTCGTCCTCTGCGATCTTGAAGGCCATTATCCCTAGGTCGAGGCCCTCCTGGTTGCTCTCGGCGTAGAACTGCAGCCACCCCGCATCGCGGGCGGACATCATGTCCTGGTGGTCGCACCATATATTAATCGGAGCGCTCAGAGCGCGGTTCCCTATGCCCATGACTATGGGCAATCGCATTCCCGATGCGATGAACAGGACCTCGTGCATCAGCGCAAGGCCCTGCGAGGCGGTCGCCGTGCCGACACGCACGCCCTTCGCACTCGCTCCAACTGCGGCGCTTATGGCGCTGTGTTCGCTCTCCACGGGCACGAACTCGGCGTCCATCTCGCCATTCGCGATGAATTCGCTGATCTTCTCAGGCACCAGCGTGGAAGGGGTTATGGGGTACGCCGGCACCACTTTGACCCTGGCGAGTTTGAACGCGTACGCTATTGATTCATTTCCCCTAAGCATAACGCGGGTCATTTTACCTCTCCTCCATCACGAAATCTATTGCCTTCACAGGGCATTCGTTCGCGCATATCCCGCAGCCCTTGCAGTAATCGTAGTCGATCTCCACGACGGGCAATCTCTTCAGCGCGTCCTTGGGCGCGGGGGTGCTCTTCTTTATCTCCTCGTCCTCGTGCTTGAGTATCGCGGGCTCCGGGCAGAACTGCCAGCAGATCATACAGCGAATGCACATCTCGTAGTTTATGACGGGCTTGAACACCCTCCACGAGCCCGTCTTGTTCTCCACAGAGTTTCCTGGATCGGTTATAACGCCTCCTCTTGTGATCACATCCATACCACATCACCATCCCAGAATGGTATTCTCGTACGCCTCCTTTGCCGCCATCGCATTTTCCTCCTTCTTCGCGGGAGCGTTCTCGCGTATGGCTTCGAGGACGTACTCAATCTTCACGTTCCCCACCGCCCTGGAATAGGCGCCCAGGATCGCGGTGTTCACTATAGGCGCGGCCTGAGAGCCAAGGTGGTGCTTCAGCGCTATCTCCGTCGCGTTCACCGTCGCGACCTTATAACCGGGGAAGTCCATCTCCTCGGGCTTCTTGGCCGTGTTTATCACTATTATTCCGCCCTCCTTCAGGCCCTGGGTGACGTCCACGACGCTCATGAGCGTGGGGTCCAGAACCACAATGGCATCGGGCTCGTAAACGTTCATGCGCACGTCGATCCTCTTCTCGTCGATCCTCGTGAACGCCTGCACGGGCGCACCTCTTCTCTCAACTCCAAAGTAGGGGAACGCCTGCGCGTAGTATCCCTGTTTCACCGCTGCGATGGCCAGGATGTTGGCAGCCGTCACTGCCCCCTGGCCCCCTCTTCCGTGGAACCTGACCTCGTACATGGGTGGGTGATTGCGAGCATAACCTTAAATGTTTCTCCCCGGCGACGAGGGTTTTTAATATCTTTGAGTTGATACCTCCACATGCACCGCGCTGGAACTGGCAGGCGCCTTGCCCTCGCCGTAGGGCTGAACTTCACCATCACAGCGGTGGAGATCGTCGGTGGCCTTTTGTCCGGGAGCCTGGCTCTGCTGGGCGATTCGCTCCACAACCTGAACGACGCCATAGCCATCGGGATCAGTTACGCCGCTTTCCTCGTGGCGTCCCGTCAGGGGAACGCCAGGTACACCTTCGGCTATAAAAGGGCCGAGGTCATCGCCACGCTTGTGAATTCCCTCATCCTCCTTCTGCTCTCTGCATTTTTGGTCTACGAGTCCTACCTGAGGTTCCTGAGCCCCGGTGAGATTTCCACAGAAATCATGCTTCCGGTTGCCATAGTTGGGCTGGCGGCGAACCTATTCACGGCGGTGCTTCTCCACAGTCCCTCCAGAGGGAGCATGAACATACGATCCGCTTACCTCCACATCCTTGGCGACACGGTCTCGTCGGTGGCTGTCATAATCGGCGGATTCGCCATCGTTCTCTGGCACGTGCTCTGGGTGGATCCCCTGATCACGGTGCTCATCTCGGCGTACCTCATATACAACGGCGCCGCCATGCTCCGCGCCTCCGCCGACATACTCATGGAGTCCGCCGCGGGGGTGGACATCGAGGAGGTGAGGAGGGAGATCGAGGAGATCCCGGGGGTTCTGAACGCTCACCACATCCACGTGTGGCGGCTTGGGGAGAGGGACATCGCCATGGAGTGCCACGTGGATGTGGAGGACATGAGCGTTAGCGAATCGGGGAGAATAATAAGTGAGATAGAGGAGAGGGTGAGAAAATTCGGTATAACGCACGTGAACGTCCAGGTGGAGAGCGGGAGGTGCAGGTCAAAAGGGTGATTCTTCTCGCATCCCGTGAAATGCGAGGAAAGATTAAAATACACGAGGGTGGATATAGTCACGTGACCATGGATTACGCGGGAATTATGGGTACAGCAATCGGTTCTGCCGTGTCGGCGACCCTCTGCCTGCTCACCTTCATCGCCTACCTCTGGATCAGGAGGAGGAAGACGGTGTGGAACAGCTTCGTGGCCTTGGTTTCATCCACATCCTTCCTCATATTCCTACTGGCCCTGAACGGTTTCCTGAGGATTGTCTTCGGTGTGCCGTACCTCTGGCTTGTGGACATCCTTCTCTACTCCCTGCTAGTGCTGGACGTTTACCTGTTCTGGAAGAAGGGTATAGGCGTTGTTATCTCCATCCAGGAGTGTAGGACATGATGGACCTGATCGGCGGTGCCCTGATGCTCTCCCTCTCCCTGGCGGTTCTCCTGGTATTCTTACGCGTATTCCTTGTCCAGAGGAGGCTCCCGCGGGAGGAGATAACCTCGGTGATTATGTGGATATCCTACGGGCTCATCGCGATATCCATCGGAGGTGCCCTTGAAGGCCTTCACTTCCTAACCGGCTCCCGAGCGCTTATGATTGTGGGTGGAACGGTGTTCCTCCTGGGAATAGTGCTCTTCTTCCCCGCGATGCTGAACCTCCGCAGGGTCCTCCTCAGGTTCGGGGTTCTAGAGTAAAAGTTTATTAGTGTGCACCCATACTTGGGGATGGCATCAGGGCCCCCGGCGGAGGGCGATGTGTCATCGCACCGTGATGCGCGGGCCAGATGATGCCGCATAGAACCCCCGGCAGGGTCAGGCACCTCGACGGATGAGAGGTGCTGTTAATGCCGGGGGATAATCACCTCTTGAATATATCCGCGAGCATTATCAGAACGGGGAATATCTCCAGGCGGCCGAACCACATCTCCAGGATGAGCACGATCTTTTCCACGACGGGCATGTGGGGCGACGTTATCCCCACGCTGAGCCCCACGTTTCCCTCGGCGCTGGCCACCTCGAAGATGGAATCCGCCAGCGAGTTTCCGTAGAGCATGAGTATCATAGCGCCCACCAGGAGGAAGAGGAGGTAAGTGGTGGTGTATATCGAGACGTCGCGAACCTCGGTGGGCTCGAAGACCTTCTTCCCGATCTTGAAGGGTATTACCGCGCTTCTCGGAGCGAGGCGGACCTTTATGTACCAGAATATGCCGTAGAACAGGACCACCACGCGTATCAGCTTCAGAGCGGAGGAGGTGGAACCGTAGGCGCCGCCGAATATCATCATGAGGGAGAGGATGGTCTTCTCGTAGTCCGTCATGGACGCGAGGTCGCTCACACTGAACCCCGTGCCCGTGAGCGCTGATACGATGTGGAAGCTGGAGTTTAGCACCGCGTAGTCCAGGGTCATCCCCATAACGCTCATTAGGTGAGGGACGGATATGAGCATGGAAAAGAGGACTATGAAAATCATCGCCTTGACCTCTATGGAGAAAAATTCGCGGACGCGGCCCTTGAACAGGTTTATGTGCGAAACAAATGATATTCCTCCGAAGGCCATGGCGAAGATCATGGCTATCGCAACTCCCACCGGGTAGGCGGCGATGCTGTTGTTGGTCACCGCGAATCCCCCCGTTGCCAGGGCTGTCATGGATATGTTTATCGCGTCGAAGGCCGGAGCACCTAATATGTAGAAGATGAAGGCGAACAGGAGGGTGTAGAAGAGGTATATGAGCCAGATCTTTCTGACGGTGCCTATTATCGTAGGCTCCGTCTTGTCGCTGCGCCCCTCCGCGAAGTACAGCGTTTGCACGACGCGGCTTGTGCGGTACATGACGGAGAGGAAGAGGGCGATGACCCCGACGCCGCCTATCCACTCGGTCAGGGATCTCCACAGGAGTATACTTCTGGGAAGAGATTCCACGTCGGGGAACATCGTAAGTCCCGTTGCGGTGAACCCGGACATGCTCTCGAACCACGAGTCCAGGGGGTTCAGGTACCCGGAGAGGAAGTAGGGTATCCCGCCGACAACGGACATCAGGAGCCAGCCCAGGGCCGCGATCTTGAAGGATTCCCTCAGGGAGAGGTTGCTTGGCGGAGGATAGTTCATGAATATGGTCCAGATGAATAGCACCCAGATGGCGGGGAACAGGAACGAGAGAGCGAGGATCACGTCCCGGTCCACTATCAGCGCGTAAACAGCGTCGAATACCAGGAAGGGCGTTATGTACGTGACGAGTTTCAGCACAAAGTACCACGTCTTGTTCATCCTCTCACTTTCCCGCGATGAGTTCGCGAACCTTCGTCTCCACGCCCTTCTTGTTTATTATCACCACCTCGTCACCTTCCTTTATCTTCACCCCCTCCGCCGGAACTATGATCTCTCCCTGGCGCAGTATGGCAGCGAGTATGCTCCCCCAGGGCATGTGTATCTCCTCTATGTTCCTGTTCACCAGCGGGGAGGTCTTTCCGATGGTGGCGTGTATGAGTTCCAGATCCCCGCCGAAGGTTAGCACGGCGGAGAAGCCCTTGATTCCAGCGTAGATTGCCTTCGCGGATGCCTCGGTGGTGCTCACCACCACGTCCACGCCCAGCTTCTCGTACAGCGCTTTGTTGCTGGGGTTCGTGGTCCTCGCTATGACCTTCGGCACGTTGTATGTGCTCTTAGCCAGCTGGCACGCCACGAAGTTTATCTGGTCGCTTCCCGTGCAGGCGACGAGCACGTCCGCCTTGTGTATCCCCGCATCCTCGAGATATTTCGCCTCGCCCCCGTCGCCCTTTATCACAAGGATGTCGTAGTTCTCCGCCATGTGGTTTGCCTTTTCCGGGTCCTTCTCTATAAGGGCTATGTCGTGACCCTCCTCAATGAGCATGTTCACCAGGTACTCACCAATCCTGCCACCACCGATGACGATAATATACATGGCTGTGGATATTGGGAACGAGGATTTAAAGATTTTTGCGTGGCCCTTCGGGTTTCGGAGGCGTGTGCTTAGTTTTGAATAAAATTATAGCGATTAAAAATATGCGCCGTGATAACAAATGTCAATATGAAAAATTCAAAATTTCCCTGAAATTTCCCGAAAGGTTTAAGTATGTCCTGATGTATGATATACATGCCCCAAGTGGGCAGGAGGACTGAAAAAATGAAGAAGGTATATGGGAAGGAAGAAGGCGTGAGCCCCGTGATCGCTACCATCCTGATGGTGGCGATTACGGTAGTGCTGGCAGCGACCGTGTACATAATGGTCGCAGGGCTTGGACCAGGGTCTAATTCGCCGTTGTCGGCGGGCTTGAATTACATAGCATCTAGCAGCGATGCCTACCATGCGACTTTGCAGGTGTCTCTGAGCAACCCTTCCAGTGTCGACTTTAACAAGGTGAAAATAACCATAAAGAACGGTACATCTACTGGCACGGCGCAACTTGGTAGCGATGGTTCAGGAAGCATAACCATAGGAAGCATGACATATTCGATTAGTGTACTGGATCTTGATGGGAATGGAAAGCTGAGTACTGGTGATCAGATAGTGATTTCGTCTACCACTGGAAAGGTTGGCGGCGTAACTGTGCTTCTTTATGTGACTGGGTATTCTGGAAATGCGCAGGTAGACATCCCCTCGTGATTTCCGGCGACATCTTTTCTCTAATTTTTTATTTAAAAAGAGGTGTTGTATATGGATCGCGAGGAGGGTGTAAGCCCAGTTATTGCTACGATACTTATGGTAGCAATTACAATAGTGCTAGCAGCGACTTTGTACGTGATGATAGGTACAAACGTCTTAGGTGGTGGTTCTACAAGTACCTTGAGATTAACTGCAACTTTGACAGAGGATCCCAGAACATCTTTTAAATACAGTTTGAATTTCACGATATCTATGTCTATTCCCAAAAGCACAGATAAATCGAATGTTAAAATAACAATAGTGAAGGGAGACAATGTGACATTACTTACATATGTAGCATCGAGAGACGTATGGTCAAATTCTACTAAGTATGGAAAATGGCACTTTGAAGCAAAATTAACAGATTTGGATGGTGATGGGAAATTTGGAGACCATGACGTTCTTTGGGTCTACGTAGTAGACGACGTTGCTTCAGATACTATCAAACCACCACCTTTTGTTTCAGGTGATAAAGTGTACATAAGTGTCGTGGGCTATCAGGGAGTTTCTATGGGTGGCGAGATACAACTCTGATTTTCCCTCTTTTTTTGTGGGAGGCGAGGGAATGAGAAGGACATCGGTTCTGCTTATCGCCCTTGTGATATTCGGAGGAGCCATTACATCCGCGGTGCTTGTGCACGTGATGACGGAAGGTGAAAGTGCATGTCCATGCGTGGGACCTATGCAGGGCAAGCTCCTGAAGTTTCACATCTCCGATGATATCCGCACGGTGAAATTCGTCATATCCCTCGAGTTCCCGCGTCGGGTGGAGCGGTGGAGCAGCATAAAGATATCCCTCAATTTGTCCGGGAAACTGTTCAATCTGAAGTTCAACTCAACCGCTGGAGTTTGGAGATTGGGCAACTATACTCCTCTTCGATCTACGACTGGAACGGGAACGGCGTGGTGGGATACCGGGGATTACCTCATCGTGCATTCAAAGATCCTCGGGTTTCGGAAGGGGTATTCCGTGCGCCTGGAGGTAGTAGGGTATCCGGGCTATCTATCGGCGGACCTGGGGTGATGGAAATGAAGTGGTACACGATCATAGCTCTGGCGATCGCTGTGGCAATTGCGGTGCTTTTTGTTTTGGCAACTATCTACGTCATTATAGCGCCTGTGGGTGGCTGTTACTGCCGAGAAGTTAGGGGCGAATTGAAAGAGATATTCGTGT
>WAOY01000192.1 GCA_015520985.1 DHVE2 group archaeon | reverse complement strand
TGACCACGAGGGTTATGTTCGTCACGTTGCCGTTGGCTTCGCTTCTCCTCAAAGTGTACCCGTACGCTTTAAGTGACGCCTTCTCCACGACGCCGTTGGAGTTGTTGTCGTACCTGTATCCGATCTCGGCGATTCCCCTCTCCTTCTCGTATATTCCGCTGTCATCCGTATCCCAGACCTCGCGGTAGAACATCCTGGACGTCCTCGCATCGGGATTACCGTCGGAGTTGCTGTCCCTCATGGTGAGGTTCACAAAGACGATCCCCGCATGCTCGTAGTGCCTGTCTTGGTTCTCATCGTTTATCACCCATCCTGCCATGAGGAAATGCCTGTACTCCGGATTCCCATCGGAGTTGTTGTCGTAGTACGTCGCGGCGACGTAGAGCTTCCACGCATGCTCATAGATGTCGTTCTCGTCGTTGTCCGTGCCGTTCACTATCGCCATCCTGAACACCTCGCTCTCGTTGTTCCCATCGCTGTTCTCATCGCGGACCGTGCAGTAAGCGTAGCCGACTATGCCGTTCTCAGCGCGCCCGTTCTGATTCACATCGCGGTACGACACACCTTTTATCGCAGCGATGCCGTACTCGTGATTGCCGTCGGAATTGTTGTCGTAGTAGGTGGCGTAGGCCGCTATGCCGCGGACATCCTCGTACACACCGTTGCTGTCCTTATCGTCCTTCATGTACCTCCAGTGCAGGAACTTCTCGTTCTCCGCATTCCCGTCGTCGTTCTCATCCTTTAGCAGGTAGCCGGTCACCGATGCGCCCATATACTCCGGCATCCCGTCCTGATTCTCGTCCAGTATGGCCTTCACCCCGAACAGCGCCCTGACACTCTCGGCATTCCCGTTAGAATTGTTGTCGTACCTCTCGGCGAAGCCCAGCATTGCCAGGTGGAACTCGTAAACTCCGTTCTGGTCATCATCCACAGTCTGGTTCCCTACGGCGTAGGCCTTGAAGTACTCTCTGTTTCCGTCAGAGTTGTTATCGTAGTACACCCCACCTATCGCCTGCACCACCTTCCTCTCGTAGTAGCCGTTCGCATCGCGATCCTCCAGGTACGCGAACACGCGTATCCACTTCTGGTACTCGTGATTGCCGTCGGAATTGTTGTCGTAGAAGAGGAGTTCATGGTAATGAATCACCAGCACATCCGCAACGCCATCATCGTTTATGTCCTGGGTGAGGTTTGAGTACTCAACCAGTTTGAAGTACTCGGGGTTCCCGTCGTGGTCCGCGTCCCTCTTCTCCATATGCCTTATGGATGTGTAGTTCACCGATGTCCCGTTGAACCCGTCGTCTCCAAAGTACATGCTCGGGTCCACATTCCTGGCTATTTTTCTGCTCTCGCGTATCCACCGCATATCCGGCTTGGGGATGTCGTACACCGCCCGCTTCACGAATATACCCGCATTAATGGTGGCGACTCCCTTCTCCTTGGACACCATGATATTCCGTCCGTAGCCCTGGAAAAGATCACGCATCATCCGCATGTCCGTGAGATTGGGCGCGTTCAGAAGGCTGCGGTTGTCCGCGTTTCCCCCGTCATCCTGGGAAGCAAGAAGTGCGGAATTTCCATCATTCTCTTCCGGCACAGCCACCTCCTGCTCCTCTCCCACCTCCTGAGAATCCGCAGAGCCATCGTGGTCGGAATCCACGAGTTCGTTTGCCTCGTGTTCGCTAGCATCCACGCTCACCTCGGCGTAATCCGCCTTCATGTCCCCATTCTTATCCAGGTCCCTCACAGGATTCCCGACGTTCAAGCTCGCCTTTATCACGTTCTCCGGTGTCTCGCTCTCCATGCTCTTTCTCACCGCCGCCATTATGGCGAGGGAGCTCACGACGAGCACGGCGGCGAGCACCACGATCAGTATTCTCTTCGCCTTGCCATCCATACCATCACCTCAAACCGTTATCTGCTTGAAGAATTATAAGAAGCGTAGAAAAACGGTTGCAGAAAAATGTTCCCAAAAGCTTAAATACCATCTTGGTGCGAAGGGCAATAAAGTTAAATGCGGTCACCCAATTAACCGACTATGCTTGAGAAGTACATCACGATGTTCAAGGACGAGGTCCTTTACATCCCCGAGGCGCGGAGGCAGGACATCCCGCAAATCCTGGCGAAGAACCAGGACAGGATCGTTTACATAGATCGCGTCGACGGGTACCGTGTCGTGGGGAACCTCTGGGCCTCGCGTAAGAGGTTCCTGAAGGTTCTGGGCGAGAATCTCCTTGAGAACATGCTGGCCGCCATAGATAACCCCATGGACTACGAAATCGTGGATAACGATTTTCACGAGGAGAAGGTGGATCTGGATGCGATCCCCATACCCAGGTACTACCCCGGGGATGGGGGGAGGTACATAACCTCGGGCGTCGTTTTTTCCGAGTACCGCGGGAAGAGAAACGTGTCCTTCCACCGCATAATGCTCCTCGACTCCCGCCGCGGGGTGATTCGGCTGGTGCCCAGGGACCTGCACAGGATGCACATTGAAGCGAAGGAACGCGGGGAGGAGGTGAACATCGCCGTGGCCATAGGCCTGGAGCCCCATGTCCTGCTCAGCGCTGCCACCAGCGTGGACTACGGGGTGGACGAATTCAGGATCGCCTCTGCACTGCACCGCATAGTGCACGGAACGCCGGAGAGGGGAGTGAAGCTGGATAACGACGTGGTCGTTCCTTACAACTCCGAGATCGTGCTGATGGGGAGGATAACCAATGAGTACGAGGACGAGGGACCGTTCGTGGATATCACGGGCACCTACGACATCGTGAGGAAGCAGCCCGTGGTGGAATTCGATAAGATGTATTACCGCAGCAAGACCCTGCACCTCCTTATCTCGGGGGGAAGGGAGCACTACAACCTCATGGGCATGCCCAGGGAGCCCACAATATACCGCGCGGTGAAAAATGAGGGTGTGGATGTTTTGGACGTTCGTCTCACCCCCGGCGGCTGCTCCTGGCTGCACGGGGTGGTGAAGATAAGGAAGAGGAGCGAGGAGGACGGGAGGAAGGCTATCTACGGGGCGTTCAAAGGCCACAGATCCATGAAGCACGTCGTGGTAGTTGATGAGGATATTGACATCGACGACCCCTACGATGTGGAATTCGCCATAGCAACGAGGTTCCAGGGAGATCGTGACCTGATAAAGATGGGGCCAACAAGAGGCTCATCGCTCGATCCGAGCGCGTACGAGGGGCACATGACCATAAAGCTCGGCTTCGACGCCACCATGCCCCTGGAGGGCAGGGAGAAGTTCGTCAGGGTGCGATTGGATTAACCCATCACGGGGCGCAAAACATTAATTTACGGAATCCGCATGCCCTCCCATGCCAGTTTGCCCCCTTGACTACAGGTACGGAAGGGAAGAGGTCAAGCGAATTTTCTCGGAGGAGAGCAAACTCCGCTACATGCTCCGCGTCGAGGCCGCCCTTTTGAAGGCCCATGCTGAAATGGGCAATGTGCCGAAGGAATGCGTTGAAATCGTCGAGAAGAGCGTAGACGAGGTGAAACTGGAGAGGGTGAAGGAGATAGAGGCGGAGATTCGCCATGATGTGATGGCTCTTGTCAAGGCCATGGCGGAAGTCAGCGGTGAATGCGGGAAGTACATCCATCTCGGCGCCACGAGCAACGATATTATCGATACGGCCACCGCCCTGCAGCTCAGGGATTTCGTGGACATCCTCGAGGAAGACCTGCGGGGGATAGAGGACGCCCTCGCCGACTTGGCGGGGAGGCATCGCGACACAGTTATGCTCGGCAGGACTCACGGGCAGGCGGCCGTGCCGATAACCTTCGGGCTGAAGATGGCCGTTTTCCTCGGAGAATTCCTCAGGCATCACGAGAGGATCCGCGAGGCGAAGAAAAGGGTGCTCGTGGGAAAGATGATGGGGGCCGTGGGCACAGGCGCAGCCCTGGGAAAGGATGCGCTGAGGATTCAGGCGAGGGTTATGGAGATATTGGGATTGAATGCTGAGGAATCGCCCACCCAGGTGGTGGCCAGGGACAGGT
>WAOY01000191.1 GCA_015520985.1 DHVE2 group archaeon | reverse complement strand
GTAAAACACGCTGGAGAACAGCGTGACCGTTATGAGCAGAACTAATATGCTCCCCAGAACTTCCGATACTCCCTCTTCCTTCCTGACAACTTTCATCCACTCTCACCTCGCCACTCTCTCTCAATCCGCGCTTCATTATTTAAACTTTTCGCGGTATGTACCTACGCTCCCGAGAGCAATTCCCCTATCTTTTTCCTCAATTTCTCGCTTACGATCCTGCCATCCACCTTCCCGCGGAGTTCTTTCATAACTAGGCCCATTAAGGGCTTGAACGCGGCCTCACCGCGTTCCCTGATGAGATCCTCCTTCTCCCTAACGATGCCATCTATAACCGCGTCCACGTCCACTTTGGATGCGTAGGACTCAACTATTTTCTCCAGCGGCTCTCCGTTGCAGGCGCGGAGCACGATGTCATCTACAGCCTCTTTGGCGAATTTGCCCTCGTGGAGCATCTGGAATATCCTGATGTAATCCACCTCGTCGCACCCGTTTATAATGGCCCTGGCAGCTATGGTCGGGTACCCGTATCTCTTCACTATTTCTTCGAATACATCGTCCATACCGTCGCGCACTATCTGGAAGGCGTCCTGTCTGCTTATCCCCATTTCCACAAGTTCTTTTACCCTCTCCTCGGGCATCTTGGGCAGGTTCGCCGCAATCCTCCTGATGTACTCCTCGTCTATCCTTATTGGCGGTATGTCCGTCTCCGGATACATCCTGGCAGCGCCAGGTAATGGGCGTAGATATCGCGAGGAACCATCGTCCCTCGGCGCCCTGGTCTCATCCGGCACGCCTACCAGGGCCATTCTCGCCCGCTCCTTCACCCTTTCCAGCGCGATTCTTGCCTTATCTTCCTGTGCCGCTATGATAACGAAGGAATCTCCCTCGCGGAGATCCATCCTCTTTTTGATTTCTTCCACCTCTTCCTCTATGCCGTATCCCGGCAGTTCGTCCCCGTGGAACAGTCCCTTGATGCCTATCACACGCACTCTATCAGCCAGTTCCCGTCCCAGGCGGAACTCGCCGCCTTTGAGGACTCCCCTGAACCCCACCAGTTTAATCCCTAAAACCCTGCCCCCCTTCTTCAGCTCCTTCTCTATTATCCTGCTCTTCGTGCCCTCGAATATGTCCGTCAGGTCGTATATATCATCGGGGACCTCTGCCTTTCTCTCCCTTAGGATCTCCGCGATTTTCTTGAGCATCTCCTGCCTCTGTATCTCGTTGTCAACCCACTTGGGAATCATATTAAGTCTGGACGCTCCCTTTATCTCGACCCTGCCCTGGCCCGTGGAGATGTTTATGTCCTGCCTTATTGTGCCCGCACCCCTGCGAACCTTTCGGGTGGCCCTCAGTATCATGCCTATTTTCTCCGCCACCTCCTTCACCTGGGCACCGTTCTCCATATCCGGGGCGGTGGATATCTCAATGAGTGGAATCCCCAGCCTGTCGAGACGGTATACCACGACGTTGTCCCTCTCCTCTATCTTCCTGGCCGCCTCCTCCTCCAGGCATATCGTCGGGATGCGCACCTTTCCGAAGGAGGTCTCCAGGTACCCGTCCACAGCGATGAGTGCGGTTCTCTGGAATCCCGAGGTGTTGGATCCGTCGATGACTATTTTCCTCATCACGTGGATCTCGTCCACGATCTTCGCGTTGAGCATTAGGGCAACTTGAATCGCGACTTCGAGGGCCTCGCGGTTTAGATCGTGGGGGGGCTCCTCGTCCAGTTCCACCAGGCAGGAGTTATCGGTGATCTCGTACACGAACCTCCTCTTTTTTATGCTCTCCTCAACTGCCGCGCGATCTATCTCACCCATCTCGCTCTGCGTCGGCCTGAGGATCCTTGTGACCGTGCCCTTAACCTCCTCGCTGAGCCTGGAATCGCAATCGCAAAAGAGTTTCTTCGTGCTGAGCTGCTGATGTATCTCCAGACCGCACTTCATTTCAGAAACCTCCTTTTCTCTATTTCCCCACGAAGATTTTCCCTCATCAAATGCGTTACATCCTCAGGCTCGTAATTTGCCAGAAGCCACATGAGCTTCACGTAGGCGACCTCGGGGAGCATGTCCTCTAGGGGTATCACGCCCGCATGCTTCAGTTCCCTGCCAGTGGAATACACATTGAGGTTCACCCTGCCGTATATGCACTGGGTGGTCATCCCTATGACCATGCCGTCCCTTATCTTTTCCCTCAAAAGCGGAACGAATTCCGATGCCACATGCCCCAGGCCCGTTCCCATTATCACGGCCCCGTGCATCCCTTCAAGCATTCTTTCCATCACCTCAAGGGGCATCCCGGGGTAGTAGTAGATCAGGGATACTTTTTCGTCCAGCCTGTCCCTCAGCACGAGATCATCGTCGCGTCTTCTGTACTCCCGGAAGAATCTCACCTTATCCGAGACTTCACCTATTGGCATGGAATTCACGCTCTCGAAGGCGTCCCTGCGCGAGGTGTGCATCTTCCTGACCCTTGTTCCTCGATGTATGGCGCATCGGTCATCGCTGCTGGACGCATGCATAACAACCACGACCTCGCCCAGATCCGTCTTCGCCACCTTCACCGCCGAAATCAGGTTGAGGTAGGCGTCACTGCTGGGCCTGTCGCTGCTCCTCTGCGACCCAACCAGAACGACTGGGAGTGGTAGTTTCTCGAACATGAAGGAAAGGGCCGCGGCCGTGTAGCTCATGGTGTCGGTGCCATGAGGGACCACGATACCGTCGCTCTTCTCCGCCTCATCCTTGATCTTTCTGGCGATGGTGATCCAGTGCTCAGGCTTCATGTCCTCGCTGAGGATGTTAAACACGACACTAGCCCGTATATTCGCCTCCTCCACAATTTCCGGCACCGTAAAGAGGAAATCCTCGGCGCTCAGCGCGGGGTGTACGGCGCCGGTCCGATAATCCACATAGCTTGCAATCGTCCCTCCGGTTCCTATGATGGATACCGTTGGAAGCCCCTCCCGGAATTTAACCTTTATCTCCCTTCTAGCCTCCCTCTTCTCCGCTCTCCTGAGAAGGCGAATCTCCTCGGGGACGACCCCCACGTTGTAACCGTTGTCCATCTTTATGACGATGATATCATCGTCGCTGAACTTTGGCTTTGGGAGCAGTACGCCGCGGAAAACTCCCTTCTTCGTTTTGACCTCCACGTAGTCTCCTTCCTGAAATTCCTGCATACCGGGTTATTGCGCATCCCTTATTTATTGGTTTTCTAACCCCATTATTTCCTCAGTGAGTTCCTTAGCTGCAAGTGCAGGATTTTCCGCGTTGTAGATACTTCTCCCCACTATTATGTAATCCGCCCCCGCCTCAATGGCATCCCTCGCTTTACCTCCCTGCGCACCTACGCCAGGGGAGAGGATTAGAAGCTCCCCTGCGATTTTTCTTATCTCCCTCAACCTTTCGGGCCTCGTTGCCGGGGCGATTATTCCCCTTGCGCCTTCATCTCTGGCGATCTTAACCATCTCCTCCGCGTGCTTCTGCATGAAGTCCAGTGCGCCTGGATGGGACATCTCTGTGACCACGAACACATCCATCTCTCCTGCTTCTTCCACTGCTGCGCGTACAGAATCGCGGCCCACGAAGGAGTGTACGATGATCCCCGATGCTCCATACTTCTTCGCGCTCCTCACTATCAAGCGGGTTGTGTTCGGGATATCCGCGACCTTGAAGTCGCATATCACTCGCGAGAACTGCGAGATTTCCCTCACGATTTCCATGCCTGCGTTCATCACCAGGGGCCAGCCAACTTTGATGGCGTGGAGATACGGCGCGGTCTTCTTCGCGATATCAATCGCTTTCTCTCTCTCGAGCACGTCCAGCGCGAGTATCAAGCGAGACATAGTTCGGTATGGTGGTGAGGTTGATTAACGTTTTCCCAAAAGCTAAAAATTCATACCTCCATGTCCCACGTATGTGGCAGGAGATAGCGAAGTTCGGTCGCAAGCTCGTTGAGCAGGGTCTCGTAAGTTCGCACTTCGGGAACATCAGCGTCCGCGTGGGAGATTATATGTACATCACCCGCTCCGGCTCGATGCTCGACGAGATAACCAAGGATGATGTTGTGCGTGTTTCGATTTACAACCCCACATCCCTCGATTTAATTGCCTCCTCAGAGGTCACCGCGCACCGCGAGATATACAAGAACACATCCGCCCTTGCCATAATTCACGACCACTCCCCCTTTGCGGTCGTCGAATCCCTCCTGCACCGCGAGCGGGGTGAGGACAGGATCGTGCCCATAGATTCCGAGGGCTCATATTTCCTGCACGATATCCCCATCGTCGAGGGGGGTATCGGGACGGAAAAACTGGCGAAGAACCTCGCGAAGGCTCTCAGCGAGAGGAAGGCGGCGGTGGTGTATTCGCACGGCGTGTTCGCGAGGGGGAGCATTCTCGAGGAGGCATATGTGGTTGCGAGCATGGTGGAGCACTCCTGCAAGATGATGTACTACTACGATCTCTGGAAGAGGGGTCATATTAAGCCATAGCCATAAAAAGGTGAGGAGTGATGGACATCTATCTTAATTTCATTATAACGATAGCCTTTCCTTTTTTGGTATTGTTCTTTCTTCCCCGAATCAACGCCGCTATACACGAATGGGCTTGCGGGCGTGAGCCGCGGGATTTCAATTATTATGAGTTGTCCAGGTTGTGGTGGAATTACATGAATATTGTAACTGCCTATTACTGTAAATTGCCAGATAAGATCTTCCGAAGAGTATGGTTCAAGATTACGCTCCTGAGGGTATTTTTAATCTTTTTCCCATTATTCGCCTTCTTTACTGAAGTACCCTTTCTTTTTAATGCATGGTTCCCCTTTGCATATGGGATTTGGCTTTTTGTGATATCATGGATTTTGTTGTTCTGGAGTTTGGAGACGCTGGATAGAGTGTACGAGATGCAGAAAGATAATTCTGCCAACACATACGCGCATGACAGGTAATTTAGGTTCCGCTCAAGAAGTAATGGAAAAGTCATAAATCAGGATAGCACATATCCTCCGTGATGATCCGCCTGGTGATCTTTGACCTTGACGAGACCGTCGTCATAAATCGCGTTCCCTTCTCCGAGATGCGGGAGAGGATATTGGAAGAAGTGGGTGTGAGCGCGGATCCTCCTCACCTCTACGAGTTCCTGAGGTCTATGGGTCCGCAGTACCTTAGAATACTCGAGAAGGAAGAGATCAGAAGAGCGCAGAACTCCTACGTGCATCCAGCCTTCGACGGAATACTGGATTTTCTGAGGAGGAGGGGTGTGAAGATCGCTATTCTGACCAGAAACTCAAGAAAAGCAGCCGAGACTGCTCTGAGGGATTACATAAATAGGATAGACGCCCTGGTGACCCGTGACGATCCCTTCCCTCCCAAACCATCC
>WAOY01000190.1 GCA_015520985.1 DHVE2 group archaeon | reverse complement strand
CTCTCGCCCATACCGATCATGGCCACTCCGCCGCCCTTCATTATTGTCTTCAGATCATTGAAGTCCAGGTTCACCAGTCCGGGCTTGGTTATCATCTCCGCTATACCCTTTATCGCTCGCATAAGCAGTTCGTCCGCCACCTTGAAGGCGAGATTGAGCGGCAGCCTGGGAACGAGTTCAAGCAACTTGTCGTTGGGAATCGTGATCACTGTGTCCACAACCTCTTTGAGTTTATCAAGGCCCCACATGGCATTCTCCCAGCGCATTATGCCCTCGGCCTTGAAGGGCAGAGTGCACACCGCAATTGTCAGCGCGCCCAGTTCCTTGGCGATCTGCGCCACCACATGCGAGCTGCCTGTGCCTGTGCCTCCCCCGAGACCGCAGGTGATGAAAACTATGTCCGCGCCCTGGAGCAGTTCGCGGAGGCGATCCTCCGCCTCCCTCGCCGCTTCCTCGCCCACCTGAGGAAGGGCGCCGGCCCCAAGGCCACGGGTTATCCTCTTTCCGAGGAGGACCTTGCGGTGAGCCCTCGTTATGAGCAAATGCTGCGCATCCGTATTGGCGGCTATGAGTTCAACGTCCTTTATACCCTCTTCCATTATGCGCGATACGGTGTTGCTCCCGGCCCCTCCGCAACCGACCACCTTGATGTTAGTCTTGAGCTTCTTGAGCAGTTCCATAAGTTCCTGATCCTCGCTGGAGGATACCCCAATCTCACTCGGGCTCTCCTCGGGCACGGCTGCCTTTGACAGTACTTCCTTCACCAGCGACTTCATAAAATCACCTCTAATGGTGGGGATTAAAACGAATGTGAATATAAAGGTTTTCCCTCGGGACGGGAGGGCATTCCATTCCGGATGCAATTTATCAAAATTTTTAAATATGACGATTGCCATTCTTAACTGCGGGGAGTGAGCTCTTCGCAGGTGAGTGGGAAGAATGAGGTCGCGTGTTGTCTGGATTGTTTCTTTAGGGATCCTCCTTGCTCTTTTATCAGGGAACCTTGGAAGCGCGGGCATAGAAGGCGCATATGATGGAATCAGCTCAAGGGACGTGCAGTCCGGCCTTCTTGCTTACTGGAAGCTGGACGAGGGGAACGGAACGGCTATAGGGGATTCGTCGGGGAACGGATTCGAAGGTAATGCCTATATGATCACCTGGCACTGGGGGGTGCGCGGCCACGCGGTGTACTTCCCGAACTCGGATTCCAGCGTGAATATCACCGGTCTGGCAGATTACATCAAGAACAACGGGATAAAAAGCGTGGCGCACGCAGCGTGGTTCAAAATGCAGTACCCCAGGGTGGGACAGATAACCGGCGAGAAGGATGACCACATCCACTCCGAATTGCAGATGGAATCGGATGGCAGAGTGCACTTCTGGATGGAGGATCCAAGCGATGCGGACTACATGGTTTACTCAAACGGCTCCCTGGCTGACAATGAATGGCACTTCGTGGTTGGGCAGTACAACTACACCACCAAAACCATGGAAATCTGGGTCGATGGGATCCTGCAGGAGAGGAAGACTTACGACTTCGAGCCGAGCACGAATATAAGCACATTCTTCATAGGATACGGTGACTCCGGCTCCTTCCACCTGGGCTACGTTGATGAGGTGCGTATATACGGGAGAACGCTCAGCGGCGACGAGATAAGGGAACTGTACAGGGAGAAGCTCCCGGTGCTCAGAATAAATTCGGATCAAGAGATGATGGACTTCGCCAGCGCCCACGATTTGCCCGGCGTCGGGAGCGAGAGCGACCCGTACATAATCTCCGAATTTGATATCGATGCGCAGGGAGGCAGCGTGGGGATATTCATGGGTAATGTAACTCTGCACGTGGAGATAACTGATATTGCCGTAGGCAACACCACTTCCTCCTCCGGGGAATACGGCTCTGGCGAGGGCATATACATCTTCAACTCCTCGAATATTACCATTATGGATGTGGAGTTCCACGACATAGCCACGTCTGCGGTCAGGATTCGCGGCTCCTCGGGCATAGCTGTGGAGGGGAACAGGATAGAGGACAGCTCGGTGC
The DNA here is from genome assembly GCA_015520985.1 of DHVE2 group archaeon. Lineage (GTDB taxonomy): Archaea > Thermoplasmatota > Thermoplasmata > Thermoplasmatales > Aciduliprofundaceae > JAADDK01. The sequence continues at coordinate 8,442 of WAOY01000190.1, read as the reverse complement.
AGGGGAGCTTCATAGAGGCGATTTACTCGAGGAACGTGATTATCAGGAACAACGTTCTCGACCCAACTGTTTACAGGAGCTACAGGGGCATCGACCTGGAGTTCACTCCGAATTCCACCATCACGGAGAACACCGTGAGGAACTTCACCCGGGACATATACGTGGTGGCCTCCCCGAACACAACTGTATCGAACAACGTTATGGAGGGCCGGACCTCCTTCGGCCTGGACATGGAGAACTCGGACAATTCAACCATCGTGAGCAACGTGGTTATTGGGGATTCCTCGATGTCCTGGGGGATACAGGCGTTGGACTGCTCCAATTCAACGATAGCGGGTAACACGGTCACGGGGGGAGAAGGCGGGATAGTGTACACGGGCTCCCACTCGGAGATATACTCGAACATCGTAAAGAATTCCGCATACAACGGGATGGCTTCCGAGTACAGCCACTACAACGTCTTCCGGGATAACTTGGTAATCAACTCCACGTGGTACGGGATGCACTTCGATTCCACCACCTCGGGCAACGTGATATACGGGAACGTGTTCAAGTTGAACAACGGAACAACGGGAAGGTATAACGCATCTCGAATGCAGGCCTACGATGCCGGAACCAACAACTGGAGCTACAACCACGCCGGGAATTACTGGATGGACTGGGCCAGGAACAACGAGACAAACGATGGGGATGGGGACGGAATAGTGGATTACCCTTACCTGATCGGCGGGGGAGCGATGGACCCGTATCCCCTGAAGTACCAGCCCCACGGGCCCATATGGATTGAGGGAGACTCCCAGATGGAAGAGTTCGCCAGGGAAGAATTCCTCCAGGGCAACGGCACTCCGGGCGATCCGTACATCATAGATTACTTCGCAATCGACGCAAAGGGCGCCGGGAACGCCATAATGGTTAAGGACGTCACGTACCACGTAGTGATAAGGAACAACGTGCTGCACAATGCAACCCACGAGGACGAGGAGCTCAGGGGAGGGGACGGAATTCGCCTCTACCGCGTTAGCGGCGCAGTCGTGGAGAATAACACGATATACGACGTGTACTATGGCATCTCGCTTAGGTACGGATCAAATATAACGGTGAGGAACAACAGGATTTGGAGCGTCGAGGTGTACGGGCTGAACATATACAAGAACCCGGGGAACACCATTGAGGGAAATGCCCTCACGAACACCAGCATCCTCCTCCTGGGCAACAGGGAGACCTTCGTGAACGAAACCATCGTGAACAACACGGTGAACGGGAGGGACGTGGTGTACGTGTCCAACGTCACGGGCGTGGATATAACGGGCGAACTTGGCGAGGTGATAATCGCAGGCTCGACGGACATTCGCGTGGACAACGTGAGCGTTGAGAACGGGTGCATAGGAGTCCTGGCGGGGTACTCGGATGGAATCAGAATAGCCAATTCCACGCTCAGGAACTTCACCGCCTACGGGATACGGCTCGTGGTCGTTAAGAACACCACGGTGGAGAAAAACCTGATAAAGGGTGCGCATCGCGACGGAATCCTGATACAGTCCGAGAGCGATTCCGTGTACAGCAGCAACATAACGGTGAGGAGGAATAATATAACGTCCTGCAGCGCGGGGGTGCACATCTTCGACTATTCCAGGAACAACACCCTCGCGTACAATTACCTGGCGGATAACGGCGATGGCGTGTACATACAGTACGCCCCATGGAATTACGTGCTAAACAACACCATCGTGAACAATTACCACGCCGGGGTGCGCCTGTACTACCACATCTCCGGAGGGATTATCGCGGGAAACGTGATGATAGCGAATAACCAGGGTATATACGCCTCGGAATACGTGAGCGGGTTCATTATGGAGAAGAACACCATAAATGAGAGCGACTACGGGGGCATACTCGCAGTGAGGGTTCAATCCACAGTGATACGCGGGAACTTCCTGTACCACAACCACGGCTACGGCGTGCAGCTTTCCCTTTCGAGCGGCGTGCTGGTTTACAACAACTCCTTCTACTACAACCACGGTTCCACCGATTCGTACGATCCTTCGCACACCCAGGCATACGACGACGCAAATAACCTCTGGAACACCACCTCTTTCGGGAACTTCTGGTCCGACTGGAACAGCACCTCCCCATACGTCTTTGAGAACAATAAAGACTACCACCCTTACGCGAGCTACATCGAGCCGGCGGTACCTCTCAGCCCGGGGAATTTGGTGGCTACGGTGGGCGATGGCTTCGTGAATCTTTCGTGGAGCAGGCCGGCTGGCAACGGCTCATCCCCAATAATCTCTTACAGGATCTACCGCAACGGCACCCTGCTCGTGGAGGTACCGGCATCGCAAACATGGTACAACGACACCTCCGTTGTGAATGGCATCACGTACACTTACACGGTCACAGCGGTGAACTCCGCGGGCGAGAGCGAGAAGAGCAACGAAGTCACCGCGACGCCGCACGAGAACATACCCGAGGGAATACATTTCCTCGCAATTTTGGGCATTCTGATCCTCCTGCTCGTCAGGAGGAGATAACCCCTCCTTTTTTTGGCAAGGGTTATTAACCCAAAACCCCATAAGCCATACGTGGAAGGCCTCGCGGACAGGAGAGAGGAAATGCGGAGGGTAATTTCCGCCCTTGAGCAGGATGGTTTTTCCCTGGTGGTAGTGGAGGGCCCCGAGGGCGTGGGCAAGACCACCCTCCTCAGGGAATTGAAGAGGGTAAAGGGAGGGATGTGGCACTCCTGCAGCGAGTCCGACGCTCCCTTTCAGGGCATACGGGAACTCCTGAAAAGCGTGGGAAGGGAGGATGTGCTCTCCTCCGCCTACGGCACCGTCCTTTCAGTTTACGGGATCCACAGGGCCACCGGCATTCTCCTGGCGGAGGTCTCCCGCAGGGGAGACCTGGACGGGGACGTGTTTGCTGGGATGCTGACGGCGGTGCAGGCATTCGTAAGGGACTCTCTGAGCATGCTGGACTCTGAGCAGGAGGGATACCTGAGCTCACTTGAATACGGGGACTACCGCATCGTGGTGGCAAGGGGTTCGATGATAGATCTGGTGGCTATAGTGAAGGGAATGGAGGAATACGCCCTCAAATCCGAACTGCTGCGAACCCTCAGGGAATTCGAGGAGGCTCACGGCTCCCTGCTTGAGAACTGGGACGGCAACGTATCCAGGATTCCCATGAAACCCTACCTCGAGAAGTTCCTGGAATCGGGGAGAGAAGGGGAAATAATGCTCACTTCCGCCATTGACGGTTTCATGGCCATCCTCAAGGAATTTCCGGTGATCATCGACGATGTGCACTGGCTCGATGCCAGGTCCAGGGAATTCCTGAGGCTGCTCCTGGTGAAATCCGCGGGGGAGGATGCTGGAAAATTCGTGATATCCGTCAACTCCGAGTTTCCAATTCCGGAGGAGGTGGAAGCATTCCTCGGGGATCCGAGATGCACCACCGTGTACCTGGGAAACCTGGACGAAAAGAACGTTGTGGAGTTCCTCGATTTCCACTACCCTGACAACCTCTTCTCCAAGGCATTCTTTGAAGATATCAGGCGGTGCACCGGGGGCAACCCCCTGAGAATCCTAAACCTTATGGAAAAACTCAGGCGCGAGGGCCTGGTTTACGAGCAGGACGGGTTCTGGCACGGCACCGGAGTCAACTGCGAGGACTCAACGATTTCGCTCCCAGAAATCCCCGGGGACGAGAGAGAACTGCTCGAGACGGCCGCGGCGATGGGCTTCATCACGCTGGATTTCCTGACGGAGGTGCTCGAGGTAAAGAAATTAAAGGCGTTCAAATTCCTGCGCAGAGTGGAGAAGATGGGAATAATGGAGAGGAGAGGCGACGTGTACGTGTTCACGCATGAGAGCATCAGAAACGAGGTCCTGAAGAGGGCTTCTCATGTCCCAGAGGATGTGCTTGAAGTTGCAGCGGAGTATTACCTGGAGAAGGGGGAGAAGAACAAGGCGGCGTTGATACTTGAGAGGATCGACCCTGAAAGGGCCGCCGAGCTGTACGGGGAAATGGCAAAGGAGTCCGTGCAGAATTCCAGGTTGCGGGAGGCTGCCGCCAGGTACGCAAAGGCGTATTCGTTATCCGGGAATAAGGAATATGCGTTGAAGGCGGGGCGTCTATATATGACCATAGGAGAGTACGGAAAGGCCGCGGGGATGTTTGAGAAAGTTATGGACGTCCCGGAAGGACTGGAGGGATACGTCACCGCCAGGGCATTCATGGGCGAGGAGACCGAGACCGGGGATGAATTCCTGAAACACAAGGCACAGGCAATAATCAAATATCTGCGCGGAGATTTCAAGGGGGCGCTGGAACATGCACGTGTTGCGCTAAGAATAAAGGAGGATTTTGAACTCCTGGTGATCGCGGGAGACAGCGCGATGACCCTGGGTGAGGAGTACAAAGGGTACTTTGAAAAGGCACGGGAATCTGTGAGGGACACGGCGGACAGGCTCATCCTCATGAGGAAAGAACTCGGAGAGCTCATCCAGAGAGGGCATCTGGACGATGTCCTGTACCGCATTGACGATGCCATAGAACTGGCGAGATCCGCCGGGAGCTGGAAGGAGGTTGCTGCGCTCCTAAACCTAAAGGCAAATGCGCTGATAGCGAAGGGCAGAAAGGAGGAGGGCCTCATGACCTTCTTTCAGGCACTGCGCTATGCCGAGATGGTTGGCGATCCCAACTTAACATCCATACTGCTGGGGAACATTGGTATAGAGTTCATGAACAAGGGCGAGTACGAAAAGGCGTTGAAGTACCAGATGAAGGTCTTGAGGATATTCCAGGCGGCTTCCAACAGGCACGGTGTGGCGTTCACGAAGCTCGACATGGGCCAGTCCTATCTCGGGATGGGGGAGTGGGGTCTGGCCAAGAGATACCTCTCCGAAGCTCTGGAAGAGCTCAGGAAGGTAGGGGACGTGACCACGGAGCTTTACACCGAATTCCATCTGCTTGCCGCGGAGTTCGTGCAGTCCTTTGACTGCGAAACAGGTAGGAAAATGCGGGAAATTTACGGCCGCTACAGGGATATGGAGGATTTACTGGGGCTGATGGCCCTGGCTCTCATTCAGGCCTTGGTAGACAGAATCTGCGGGTGGAAGTCCGCAGCAATTGATGATATGAGGGAGCATCGGGAGCTTCTCACAGAATTTGGGAGGGATATTCTGGACTTACTGGAGAAGAACAGGAGTGATGTAAAGATCAAAAACGCGCTCCTGAGGGAACTTATCGAGAGAGCCGGGATTCAGGAAAAAGATAATATAGGGAAAAAATAATACTCCGTTTCTATGCATCCGGGAGTCAAGGAGATAGGGGAAGGCATCCGGGAGATGAGGATAAGAGGCGCGGGGAGAATCGCCAGGGCCGCGGCGGAGGCCCTCAAGATATACGCGGAGGACTTCAGCGGGAGCAGGGATGAATTCATCCAGGGTGTGGAGAAGGTTAAGGAGTATCTCCTAGATACGAGACCCACTGCGGTGTCGCTCAGAAACGCCGTGTACTACGTTGTGAACCGCATGAAAGGCGAGAGCGTGGATGAACTGAGGGAGAGCGTGATCAGGAATGCGGAGGAGTTCATCACGCTGTCGAAGGAGGCGGTGAAAAAGATAGGGAAGTTCGGGGCGCAGAGGATCCGCGACGGGTCCACAATCCTCACGCATTGCAACTCATCCGCCGCACTGGAAGTCATAATCCAGGCGCACCGCTCCGGAAAGGAGATAAAGGTTTTCAACACCGAGACCAGGCCATGGCTGCAGGGGCACATAACATCGCGCAGGCTCGCGGAGGAGGGCATAGATGTGACGATGATAGTCGATTCCGCTGTGCGGTACTTCATGAGGGACATAGACGTCGTTGTGGTGGGCGCTGATACCATAGCGAGCAACGGCGCCGTGATAAATAAAATTGGAACATCGCAGATTGCCCTTGTTGCCCATGAGGCCCGCGTGCCGTTCATGGTCGCCGCCGAGACCTACAAGTTCTCCCCGGAAACTGTGATAGGCAAGCTGGTGGAGATAGAGGAGCGCCCCGCCGAGGAGATCGCAGATCCGAAAGAATTCCCAGGGGTGAAGTTCAGGAACCCCGTGTTTGATGCCACTCCACCTGAATACATCGACGCGATAATAACGGAGGTGGGGATAATTTCGCCGTATATTGCGTACCAGATAATAAAGGAGGTGATGCAGTTTGGAGTTGAAAGTTAAGAGGATAGATCTGGAGGTCGGAGGATACGAGATCGTGCTGAACGAGGAGGACGCGAAGGAGCTTGGATTGCATCCGCAGGACAGGGCCAAGGTGGGAATAAGGGGACACCTCACCACGGCGATAGTGAGCATATCGCAGAGCATGATCAAGCCTGGAGAGGTGGGTATGTTCGTTGAGATCTCGGAGAAATTGGGCGTCAAGAACGGCGACAAGGTCCGGGTAACGCCGACTACCAGGCCCATCAGCGTGGACTACATCAAGAAGAAGATATTCGGAGAGAAGCTTACCAAGGACGAGATCTACGCGATTATCCGCGACATATCCGAGGACAACCTCTCGCTGATAGAACTCACGTCATACGTCACTGCTATACAGATCAGGGGTATGGACATGGACGAGACGGAGTGGACCACCCGTGCCATGGTGGAATCCGGAGACACGCTTGATTTTGAGTACACGGTGTTCGACGTGCACAGCATTGGAGGGGTTCCTGGCAACAAGTACGCACCTATAGCGGTTCCCATAGCCGCTAGCCTCGGTCTGAAGATTCCCAAAACATCATCCCGAGCCATAAGCAGCGCCGCTGGAACGGCGGACCTTATGGAGGTGCTCACAAGGGTTGACCTCACAATAAATGACATAAAGAGGATTGTGGACGAAGTGGGGGCCACGCTGGCCTGGGGAGGCGCCGTTAACCTCGCCCCTGCCGACGATAAGATTGTGCGCGTAGAGTACCCCCTGGGAATAGATCCCCACTCCCAGGTCCTGGCTAGCGTGATGGCGAAGAAGAAGGCCGTGGGCGCAGACTTCATGGTGCTCGACATCCCGATGGGCCCTGAGACCAAGGTCCCGGATGAAAGAACAGCTAGGAAGTACGCGATGGACTTCATCGAACTCGGATCGCGGCTGGGCATAGTGGTCGAGGCGGCCGTGACGTACGGAGGGCAGCCCATAGGCCGTGCAATTGGTCCTGCGTTAGAGGCGAGGGAGGCGCTCATGGCCCTAGAGGGTAAAAAGGTGAGCACATCGTTAATAGAGAAGGCGACGGACATCGCCGGGATGCTCTTAGAGCTGGGGAACATCGCTGAGAGGGGCGAGGGCAAGGCGATGGCCAAGGAAGTGCTTAAGAAGGGCAAGGCCAGGGAGAAGTTCCTCGAGATCATAAATGCGCAGGGCTCACGGGGAATAGAGAAGAGCGACGATGTGCCCGTCGGAAAGTACTCCGCGGACATACATTCCCCGGAGGGGGGATACATATCCATCGTCTCCAACAAGGCTTTGGTGCGCATCGCTAGAACTGCCGGCGCACCCAAGGACAAGGGCGCTGGGATAATACTGAACAAGAAGAAGAGCGAGAAGGTGGAGAAGGGCGAAGTTCTCTACACGATATACGCAGATTCGAAAGCAAAGCTCGACGAGGCGGTGAAGGTCGCGAAGATGCTGAAGCCCCTGCAGATAGAGGGTATGCTGCTGGAAAGAATACCTTCTTACAAGCGCTGACGGGGCTCAGCACTCAAGATCTTCATCACTTTTTCAGCATTTTTGTCATCATCGCCCCCGGGATTATTTGAGGGAGCGTAATTAAATTTTTTGTGGCTGAAATCAATCTCCACGATGAGGCCGTATGAAGAACGAGCTTGCCAGATGGACAAACGTAGAGTTTGAAAACAAGATCATATTGAAGGGTATCGTAATTATCTTCATCTTCTCCCTTATTATAAGCATCCACCTTGTTCACAGCACCTTCAGTTCTTTTGAGTATCTCTGGATAACAGCAGTAGTGAATGTTCTGGTGTTTTTATTGTTTATCACCCTAGCGTTTTTCTCTGAAACATTCCTCCACTTGCCTTCTATAAAATACCCTGAAGAAGTGGAAATTGCACCTCAGGGAATTCAAATAACAGCAGGAAAAGACAAGAAAATAATCCCATGGTCCCATTTGTACGGACTAATAAATTATTCCGTCAAAAAATATGTTGGTGGAAGAAAATACGAAGAATCTATGGAATTCCGTGTGTTTTACTACGATGAAGTGGGAAAGTTGCGATGGTTCTGCGCCAGCGAGGAAATCGGCAAAGTAATTGAAGATACATGGCAGAGCCGGCGACGTGGCAATTTCTTAAAATAAATAACGAAGAAAACCGAAGGGATGCAGGGGGAGGGATTCGAACCCTCGAACCCCTACGGGACGGGACCCTAAATCCCGCACCTTTGACCTGG
>WAOY01000189.1 GCA_015520985.1 DHVE2 group archaeon | reverse complement strand
TAAAGCTCGAGCTTCTGGCTCCTCCGTCATGATTATGTCCGGGAGCATCTCAATCACGTGCACCTCGGTGCCGAACATGGCCATGAAGTGCCCCAGTTCCAGGGCGACATAGCCACCTCCGATTATGGCTATGCTCTTGGGCAATTTTTTCAGGGAGTAGAAGAACTCGCGATTTGTGATGTATCCCACGTCGTTCAATCCGGGGATCGGGGGAACGAAGGGCTTTGAGCCCGTGCACAGCAGGATTTTTTCTCCGTAAATCTCCTTACCTCCCACATCGACGGTGTAGTCCGAGACGAAGCTCGCCGTCTTATCGTAGTAATCTATGCGAGGATGGTTCCTTAAACTGTGCTCTATCATCTTGCTTTCCCTGTCCACCTCCTCCTGCACCCTTCGGAGAAGGGCGTTGCCATCGACGCCCCGCACCTTCACATCGATGAAGAACTCCTTCGCCCTTCCTATATCATGCAGCAGTTCAGCGGGATAAGCGAGCATCTTGCTGGGGATGCAGCCGCGGGTGAGGCATATTCCCCCAGCCTTCTCATTCTCAATGACCGCCACCTTTAGCCGGGGATTCCTCTCAATCAGAGGCGCAACTATGTTCATAGCGCTGCCCGTCCCGAACGCGATGATGTCATACTCCTTCATTTCACAACACCCCATGCCCTATTGATTGCGTCGTATTTATTGGTTTTTACCCACATATGGGTAGCGAATTTGTTTTATACCTCGGCGGGGATATCCCACCATGCAGAAGAGAAAAGCAATACTCGTAATCCTCGACGGCCTGGGAGACCGCGCCAGCGAGGAGCTGGATTACAAAACGCCCCTGCAGTACGCAAGGACGCCAAACCTGGACAGGATCGCAAAGCAAAGCATCGTCGGGTTGATGGATTCCATTGCACCCGGCATAAGGGCGGGGAGCGACACTTCCCACCTGAACATCCTCGGCTACGATCCCTACGAGGTGTACACTGGTCGTGGACCCTTTGAGGCCGCCGGATTGGATATGGACCTCGAGCCGGGAGACATCGCTTTCCGCTGCAACTTCGCCACGGTGGATGATAATCTTGTGGTGGTGGACCGCCGCGCAGGGCGCATAAAGGAGGGCACCGACAAGCTCCTGGAGGAAATCAACGGGATGAAGATCGAGGACGTCACAGTATTTGTGAAGCCTGGCGTGGAGCACCGCGCCGCCCTCGTGCTCCGTGGTCCAGGACTTAGCCCGGCGGTTAGTGATGTGGACCCCCACGATGTTGGTGTGCGAATCCACGAGGCCAGACCACTGAAGCCCGAAGCGGAGAAGACAGCGAGGATTCTGAACGAATTCGTGCGCAGGGCCCATGCGATTCTGAAGGAGCACCCTGTAAATAAGGAGAGGGAGAAAAGGGGCGAGAAGCCTGCGAATATCCTCTTGCCGAGGGGCGCCGGCGTCGTGCCCCACATCGAGAAGTTCGAGAAGAAGCATGATATGCGCGCTGCGTGCATCGTTGGAACGCCATTAATTCGAGGGATATGCAAGCTGGCCGGTGTGACATCGATCGATGTTCCCGGGGCAACCGGAGGATACGACACGGATATGATGGCGAAGATGCGCGCGGTCCTGGAGAATCTGGAGAAGTACGATTTCATCCTCGTCAATATCAAGGCGCCGGACCTGGCTGGCCATGATATGCAGCCTAGGAAGAAGGTGGAGGTCATAGAGCGCATAGACGAGGCCGTTGGGTACCTCTTCGATAATTTGCCCGAGGATGCCGTCCTCGTTGTCACTGCGGATCACAGCACCCCGTGCAGCGTCGGCGACCATAGCGGGGACCCCGTGCCAATAATGATCCACGCCAGGGACGCGCGTCGCGAGGGGGAGGAGTTCAACGAGATCTCCGTGCTCCGCGGTTCCCTGAGGATTCGCGGCTCTGACCTGATGAATATCATAAAGAACATCACGAACCGCGCCGAGAAGTTCGGAGCGTGATAAAAAATCAGGGGCGGGAGAATTTAACGACGATTGCCACCATGGCCGCGAGCATGAACATCGGGAGCGCTGGGGATAACTCAGGCACCGAGGACGTGGTTATGTCTATCCTCTCGCTGCCCATCTCGCTGTCCGGGGTGAAGGTCTGCGTCGCTGAGCCCACGGAAATCTCGAATGTCGTGGTATTCGTGTATTTGTTCTGCAGGGTGCCCAGGTTCAGCATGTAGAACCCGTGCTCGTCCGTGGTCGTGATTATTTCATCTCCATTCTCCGTGTTCCTTATCTTCACCGTCACTCCCTGCAAGGGATTGCCCGAGTCGTCCTTCGCGTATCCCCAGACTATGTATGCGTTTGGCTGGTTGCTCGCCTCGTCCACAGGCTTCAGTTTACTGCTCGAAATCTCTATGAAGTAAATCATCGCCTCGTAGAAATCCTGGATGTAGGTGCTTATCTTTGAGGTGCTCGGATGGAAACCGTCAACGTACCAGGTGTAGGTGGGTTCCATCTCCACCGCGATGCCAATCTTGTTCAACGTGCCGTATACCCAGTCACTGGAGCCTCCCGGCGCAGAGTATCCGATTACTTCGTCTGGCCTTCCGTACTCGAAGTGCTGCGACGCATTTCCATCTAACTTTGTTCTGAGGGCCATGTGCTTCGCGAAATCCCTGTAGAAGGCGTCGTGGGGCGCATTCTGAGAGGTGTAGAACCAGGGGATGAGGATCGCCGCAGAGAAGCTGTGCAGCACGCACTGGGCGTCAATGGAGTAATTCACTATGAAGTCCCTCTCCGCCCTTACTTCAGGCTCGCTGAAGGGCGCCGGCCCGTGGTAATCCGGATCGCTTGGATTGTCGTTTCCCTCGCTCCAGTGCCAGTCCCAGTTCCTCTCCGGGTCCACACCCTCGCCGGTGGCGTCCCACTTGTTTTCTATGTCAAGCGTTCCGTTCCCGTTCAGATCGCGGGCGTTCTTCCTCCAGCCGCCGGGCCCGAATCCACCGCTCAGGTTGTTCGGATTTCCGTTTCCGTCCACCACGTACCCGTCGGCGTTGCTGAGAGGGGTGATGTATATCTCGTAGTGGTTCACTATCCAGTGTATTGTGTCGTTGGTGTAATAGCCATTGACAAGCGAGTTTATGAGGTACATCATGAACGCTGGATCTATCCACTCCCTCGCGTGGTGCCAGTGAATATATACTCGGGCCTCACCGCTCTCGTTCACGTCGGGATTATCTGATATCTTTATCGTCCACAGGGGTTTGGGCCAGTCGTACCTCCCCGTGGAAGGGTTCCATCCCCACGTGTGTCCTATGCTGAAAACCCTCGCTATGTCTGGGTGCTCCTCCGCGATCTGGTGCAGGGTATGATTAATCTCCTGGAAGGATGGGTAGTGGTCCGGTACGTAGTAATCGCGGAGAATCTGTTGTGTGCTTTTTCTGTAATTCGCCCCAGTGGGTATCGCCATGGTTCCGGCAACAATCACGAAGGCCAGGACAAGGATAATCGATCCCTTCATATGGTACAATGCACCACAGTAAATATATGTTGCTCCCCACTGCGTGGAAAACATTTATATACGCACCGGGGAATTACCCCGAGGTTAATATGGAAGGAAGGCAGGATTTACTAAATAACCTCCGCGGAAAGAACAACCACACACCACCGCCTGTTTTCAAGAGGAGGAGTGAGTCTTTCAAGTGGATGGTCCTTGCGGCTGTTGGCATCATAATCCTCTTCTTGGGAGCGCTTTGGGTCAGCCTGGCCAGCTGGACCCCGCCGCCAAACTCCGCAGATTACCAGAACTACCAGGACTACGCGAAGGATCTTCGTGCCTGGAACAACTTCACCAAGAGCGGAAACCTGTACGGTAGGATAGTTATGGAGGTGGGGACCCTCACCATGATAATCGCGGGGATCTTCGGGTACCTGGATCCTGCCGTGGACACCGACGAGAAGAAAATATTCGCCGCGATGCTCTTCCTGGGGACCTTCCTGCTCGTGCTCCTGAGCGTTGGTCTCACGGAGATGTCTCCCTACGTGGGATCTTAACCCTTTTTCCTGGGAAACTGGGGAGGGCTGAAGATCTCTCCCGGGGTGGCCCTCACCAGGTACCTGCTCGTTATTATATTGTCCAGATTCACGTACACCCTGTACGCGTATACCCCCACGATGATCAATCCCGTCACGAAACCTGTGAATGATATGATCTTCATCCTGTCTCGGGCTTTCTCGTAGTCCCGCGCGTCGTAAATGTCCCTGGTTGCTTTTGCGAGGAAGAAGAGCACTATGTCAACTACCGCAAAGGAGAAGCCCACCAGGCCCCAGGGGTATAGGAACATGCCCCATATTATGTTTATACCCGCCATGACCAGCGAGAGGTAAGAAACGAACATTATCGCCTCGCCCACATCCTCAACTGCCATCAACACATTATAAATCCGCGGGTATTAAATCTTTCCCCATAGGAACCTCCAGCGGGTTCCTATAACCTCCAGCAACCATGTGCTCTCCAGCGGGTTCCTATGGAAGGGGCACCTACGGTTCCCCTTTCCAAACCCCTCCCTTCTAAAAGCTACTTTTTCGCCAAGAAATGCCATACCATTTATG
>WAOY01000188.1 GCA_015520985.1 DHVE2 group archaeon | reverse complement strand
TCCTTGCGGTAGCACATGATGTTCTTCCTGTAATACAGCGTGTCGTAGGGCAGATCGTGCACCAGTATGCCCTCAACGTCCTTCACCATCTGGATCCTCTTCTGGGTATCCATCTCAACCCTTATCTTGTCGAGGAGTTCATCCACCTTGGGATTGCTGTATCCCGGCGTGTTGTAACCCACAGGCGCTGCCTGCGAGCTGTGGAAGAAGTCATACAGGTACAGCTCCGGGAATGAACCGACTCCCCAGCCGAGGATGTACATATCGAACTGAACCTGCACGAAGGCCTTGCTCACGATGGTATCGAAGTCAGTCGGGTTGCTTATCACATTCAGACCTATGCTCTGCAGGTTGTTCTGTATCATTATGCCTGCCTCGGCCCTGATAGGATCGTAGTCCTTGGGCGGCGTGAGTATGGTCTCCTTTATAGGCGCACCGTCGGGCGCGTCCCTCCATCCATCACCGTTGGCATCAACGTACCCCGCATTGTCGAGTACCTGCTTCGCAGCATTCAGATCGAAGTCCGGCGGGATTGCGGAGGTGTTCACATAGGCGCCCGAAGTGATGGATATGGGCACGGTTCCCTTCGTACCGTAGCCCTGCATCAGCGTGGTGACAATGTAATCCTTGTCTATCGCATGGGCCACGGCAGTCCTGAACGCGAGATCATTCTCCGGCGCCTTCCTCATATTGAACGCCAGATAGAAGAATCCCTGATCATCCACAACCTGGGAGCCTATGTTGGGATCCGTCTTGAGCTGGTTGTAATAGCCTGGAGGTACACTCCAGTCTATGAAGTGCACTTCGCCCTTCTTCAGAGCGAGCACCGCGGTATCCAAGGTGTTGTATATCTTGAACTGTATTTCAGTTATGTTCGTCGGGTACGTATTCCAGGCCTTGCCCTGCCAGTTGATGGTGAAGTCCTTACCCCAGTAGTTATCGTATCTCTTTATAACTATGTAGCTTCCTGGCTGCCAGTCTGCCACGTAGAACGGACCAGTACCGATGGTAGCGTCCACTTCACTCATATCCTTACCGTAGCTGTAATCCAGGATGAAATCATCGCTGTCAGGCTGTCCGGCGGACTTGGTGTGCTTCTCCCATATGTGGCTAGGAAGAATGGGCAGTCCAAGGGTCACATGGTAGAACAGCGGATAGGGGTGAGACAGGTGGAACACCACAGTGTACTGATCAACCTTCTCAACACCCACGTGGCTCGTTCCGCTACCGTTCCACAGTGTGAACTGCGGAGAACTCCATATAAGGCAGTCCAGATCGCTGTGGAACATCTGATTGTAGGCCAGAGCCTCATAGCTAAACACAACATCGTCAGCGGTGAGCTCCACACCGTCGTGGAAGGTCACACCCTGCCTTATGTGCACAGTCACATTGAGTCCAGTGCTGTCAGTCTCCACGCTATCCGCAAGGTTCATGTAAGGCTGCAGATCCGGGGTATACGCCATCAGTGAATCCCAGCCCCAGCCTATGGCATCAAACTTCCACACAGTGTTAGTGTTTGGGTCAAAGTAGTTCAGGTTGGGTATGTCCTGCTGGAAAGCAATGATCAGCGTTGTACCCTGATCGGCCCTAGTATTTGGAGTCGCTGCGGCGGCGTTATTAGTTATCGCAGAGAAGCCGCCCAGTACCATAGCGGTGAGCACTAGGGTCACCAATATAATCCTCTTCCAACTTTTCTTTCCTTCGTTCATATTCCTTTGCCTCCTTTTTACTTTTTCAGCGCTCCTCCTATTGGGATATAGGGGAGCGCCCTATCGGGGCGCATATACCAATCTTCGTATTTAAAATTTTTGAATTTCAGCGATAATTTTCACGGTGATTAGTGAATTTAACTTCGCCTATTGCCATTTAAATTCGATCCATTAGAGAAACGCGCAGCACATCATCCACAAAAATTTTTATATCTTCGCACCATTCACCACCTGGTGATAAAAATGGGAAAGTGGAAGGTTACCGTAGATAGGGATGCCTGCATCGGCGACGGAATATGCGCGAGCCTCTGTCCTGACGTCTTTGAGATGGACGACGAGGGAAAGAGCAAAGTCATAAAGGAGATAATAGAGGATGACCTCCATGACTGCGTTCAGGAGGCTGTAGATTCCTGCCCGGTCTCCTGCATAAGCATGGAGGAGGCCTGAATCCAAGGATAAATTTATTATATTTCTCCCTCTTTTTGTCCAACCATGCTCTTCATAGTGAAGGAGTATTTTCGTAACTATCCCGCAAGGAGGAAAGTTGCAGAGATATTGGTAAACAACGGTATTTCCATAAGGAATTCGAAGCCATACCTGGGGGACATAGAAATTTCGGTCAACGCCATAGCCAAGGCGGCGGGTGTCAACAGAAAGATAGTGTATCACACAATAGAGTACATAGAGAAGACGTACGAATTACGGAGCATCTTTGAGAGGTTGCGTCCAACATCAAACCTGGATCAAATTGCGCCGGTTATGGGCTGGGAGGTTCTTGAAATAACGTTCAAAAAGGGTAAATTTGGCTGTTCCCTAGAAAAGATTGCGAAGATACTGAAAGAGAAAGCCTGCGAAATCAGGCAGATAATCGGAGAAAGGGAAATAGGCGATTCAAATAAACTGATAATAATCGTGGAGAATCCCCTAAAGATGGACACTATCGCGGAGATTAAAAACATCGAGCACGTTGAATCCATACTCATACATACCGCAGAGAAGGATAAGGAGAAGATCGTGTGCAATTACTGCAAAGTCAAGTACTGTCCCCGCAAGGTGGCCCTACCGCAGTAATCCTCCCACTATAACGTCTATAGACTCCTCCTCGCTCAACCCCCGGGACATAAGGGTTAGAAGCTGCTTCTTGTCCACGCTTCCTATCGCTGCCTCGTGTGTCACTTTGGCTTTGGGGTTTCTAGCGTAGACGATGGGGGACGCCCTGGCCGTAGCATCGTCCAAAATTACCTCCATACAATCCACGTGCCCGCGGGAATCATCGCCGATGCCCACAACCTCACCTATTACTTCGCTTGAAGATCTATCGCGAAGAACCATCCTTGTCTTTATTATTCCCCTAGATTTTCTACCTTTGAGGTACATGCTCTCCTTTACCCTGATTTTATCGTTGTATCTTCCGTATATCTTGGAAAACAGAGATGCCGATGAATTGTCCGAAAGGAAAAGGGAGTAGTCTATATCCACATTTCCTGCCCTTCCCGTTTTCACGACAAAGGTCGATGAATAATATCCACCTGGCCCAACATTCACGATAGCCTTTGGAACCACACGTATCCTCCCGGACTTGCCGTGGATGTGTACTTCCTCATACTCCATGCTCGCACCCATCCCAATGGTTACATCCGAATCCATAACATGCTCAATGTCCACCGCCTTTGGAAATATGCAATGAGAAAGGAATTTTACCCTGCTACCATCACCCACGTTTATATGGGATCTGATGATCTGCCTACCGCTTCTGGGCAGCATGCCAAAGCAGAGGTGGACAGGATTCTTAACGACGACATTTTCATTCACTGTGATCCAGACCTCTACCCCATTCTCCATTCTTTCAAATCGCATCTGGATCCCATCAACCTCGCTGACATGGAGCACCCTGTTGTGATTTATCACCATGGACGCGTATTCCGATGACCTGAGTGCCCTAGGATCACCACCAGAATTCTCAAAGTATTTCACCAGCGCCTCATACTCACGAGAATACATCTCATCCATTATCGCACCTCCCGGATTGGACAGGGGGTTTTTGTAAATAGCCTCCGCACATCAGCTGGTTTGCCGGTGACAACGACTCTGCCATTGCACAGTATGCTGGCAACATCCCCCAGGGAGATCATCTCCTCCGCATGGGTTATGAGGATCACTCCAGTCCCCCTGTTGCGCATTTCCTTTATCGCAGAGGCGATCCTCTTGAAGGAGATTATGTCTATTCCACTATCTGGCTCATCCAGTATGGCAAAGCGCGGCTTCATCAACAGTACCGATGCGAGTTCAATCCTCTTTCTCTCACCGCCACTGAGGGAATCATCCATCTCCTGAAACAGCATAGTTCTGGGAAGCCCAACCATCCTGAGTGCATCTTCCACTTCACCCAGCTTCTTCTCTCTGGAGCTTATGAGCAGATAATCCTTGACTGTTATACCTTCGAACCTGGCCGGCTCCTGAAAAGCAAGCGTAATACCCCTTCGGGCGCGCTCATCTACCTTCAGAGATGATATATCCTCCCCATCCATGAATATATGCCCATCTGTAGGAAAGATGCCCATGATACCCTGGGCCAGCGTGCTCTTTCCTGAGCCGTTCGAGCCGAGAATTATCTGAATTTTTCCCTCTTCAAAATCAAGGTTTACATCCCGCACTATTTTACTTCCCCCACGAATGACCGTGAAATCCCTCAGGGACAGCATATTAACCACATTGTATACACGTATATACCAGTTGTCCCCAAAAATGAGGAGCACCTAAATGGAAGACTTAAATAGAGGTGGTGGCATTTTGATGCATATGAGAACCCTGTACTTCAAAGTGATTAGAAATTCCCTCCTGGAACTCGTTGATGAGGGGCGCGACGGGATAAGGATGGTGGGAGTAATCACATCCAAAGGTGTGGAAATCCTGAAGGGGGATGAAAGGGAGATTCTGATAGGATTTACAGAAATTTTAAAGGAAGAAAATCCCCAGAGGTTCGTGGGGTTCAAGCAGGATTACGAAGACTGGCCAGTGCTTGTATCAAAATCCAAGGCCCACGGAATAGACCTCAAATCGGCTCTGGGTGCTGGAATGAAGATAACCGGCAAGTACTTCCGCGGCATAATTCTCAGGAGGGTCCTGATCCCATCCAGAGAGAACATAGACCTGTTTGCCATAGCGTGGCGTGACTTTCCCAGATTACCTACGAAGGAGATAGACGAGTTGGCGGATGCCCTGGGTATCGAATTTCACAGGATCCCGCAGTACAGGCTTGCCAGAATGAGCGATAGGGATGTGGAGAATTACCTGCGTAAATACCTCAACGTCCTCAAAAAAATAGCCGAAGAGGTTGTACCCTTTGAAGAGGGCATAAGCAAGATATCAGGTATCCCAATGGACGAGCAGATAAGGTTAACGGTGGGTGAAATCATCGACCATCTGGTCTCGGAGGAGATGAGAAAACGGGGCATAGACAGAATACATATGGGTGGAAAGAGAAGTTACACTGGCGGCTACGTGTGGCTGAAAGCTCCCGGGGTGTACGAAGATGTTGTTTACATTGACTTTCAGAGCATGTACCCCAGCATCATAAAGGTGTGGAACATAAGCCCCGAAACCGTTGACTCCGTCGGAGAGGAGGTTGAAGTGGAGGGGGTAAAATGCAGGGTTCGCAGAGATACCCGAGGAGTTATCCCTGGACTTATTGACCGCTTCCTATCCAGGAGGTTGAAAATCAAGGATGAGATAAAAAAGAATTATGACCGGAAGAAAGATGCGGAGCAGAGGGCCCTCAAGGTGCTCGCAAACGCCATGTACGGCTACATGGGCTGGGAGGGTGCCAGGTATTACAACATAAAGGCCGCAGAGGTGATTGCAGCTCTTGCCAGGCACTACATCAAGGAGGTAAAGAAAAAGATAGAAGAAATGGGCGGCGAAGTGATATACATAGATACCGATGGTATCCAGTTCACCGGTGCAAACGCAGAGGAGGTCGTAAGAAGAATAAACGGCGAATTACCGCTCAACATAGAAATTGAAAGAATCGTGGACAGGGCGGTATATTATGCCAAGAAAAAGTATGCGCATCTTCATAATGGAAAGGTAGATGTCACTGGACTCGAATGTGTGCGCAAGGACTATCCACCCCTGGTAAAGAGGGCACAGAGGGAAATATTGGAGGCACTCCTGGGTGGCGATGCTGATAGGGCAAGGGAGATACGTACAAAATACAGAAAAGAGATATTGCAGAGAGAGGCAGAGGTGGACGACCTTGCAATAGTAGAGCAGCTTACGAAAAAAATAGATGAATACGCCAAGCCGACCAAAGCTTCCGTGGCGGCCAGAATTATAAAGGAGAAATTCGGCCTGGAGCCACACAGGGGCAGCAACCTCTACGTTGTGGTGGTTAAGGGAAGTGGGGGACCCACGCACAGGGCACGACCTGTGGAGATAGTCAAGAGAGAGGATATAGACTGGGCATACTACCTGAAGGTGTACGACGATGTTATAAAAAGGACCTTCGCACCATTCGGTGTACCCGTTGAGAGAAGATGGTTCTGATCAACCCTTTTCTATTTTGAATCGTGGTTCCTCTATCCAGGTCCCTTTGCACCTGGGACATTTCTTCGGGATTTTCACGTCCGGAGAAAAGGTATACCCGCATTTTAGGCACCTTGCTGGCATAACGAGCAGGGTACCGTACTTCCTGGAACGGGATATATGCACTAAATCCTCAAGTACGTCCCTCACTGTCATACCCATGGCTCGGGCGATCTCAGAGGGGGACATATCCGTCTCCGATATCATCTCCGCAATCCTTTCCCTCCTTGTCTTCATTACGGATTATCCCTCCAGTACCTGTCTATTTCGCTGAATATGCACCCGCAGTACCCCTGCCTGTAAACCCCAGCTTTTCTGGCCATCTCCTCGCTCTCCTCGAACCATTTCCGCATATCCTCGTAATAAAACGGCACACCCACCCTTCTCCCGATCTTCTCGCCTATCTCCCTCACCATCTCGTGCTTCTGATAAGGTGCAAGGAGCAGGGTGGTACTGAAGGCATCAAATCCATTAATCTTAGCCACCCTGGCGGTGCGGTAGAGACGATCGCCGTAGCAGAACCTGCACCTTAGAACGTTGCTCTTCTTGCTGAGCATCGCTGCTTTCATCAACCAATCCTCGGCAGGATAGCTCAGGTCCTCGATAACCGGAATCCCCATATTCTTAGTGTACTCTCTAAGAGATTTTAAACGCCTTAGGTACTCCCTGTAGGGCTGAATGTTGGGGTTATACCAGAAGACCGTGACCTCGTGCTCCTCGCTAAGGTGCCTGTAAGGTGCCATAAGGCAGGGAGCACAGCAGGCATGGAGAAGAAGACGCATGGTGGTTAATAGCATACTCCGCTTAAAACGTTGTCGTTTCGGTTTTAAATCATCCGACAAAAATTTATTGGTTTGGAAAATTCTAAAATTGAAAATTTGGATGCAGATGCAAAGGCATGCAAATGCCCAATTTTACGGATTTACCGTTTTTTACAAAACCG
>WAOY01000187.1 GCA_015520985.1 DHVE2 group archaeon | reverse complement strand
CCATGATTCACTTGGGCACCTGCGGTTTCCCGGTGGCGAGGAGGAAGTACTGGGAGGAGTTCCGCGTTGTGGAAATTCAGAAGACATTCTACACGCCCGTGAGCGAGGACCTCGCTGGGAAGTGGCGCACCGAATCTCCTGAGGACTTTGAGTTCACCCTCAAGGCTCCCCAGACCATAACCCACGAGATGAAGAGTCCAACGTACAGGCGCTACCGCGGGCCCCCGGGGGATTTCGGGAGATTCAAGGTGAACGGAGACACCATGCGCTCCTGGGAGCAGTTCGTGAGGATTGCGAAGATCCTGAATGCAAGGGTTATCGTGTTTCAGAGCCCGGCGAGCTTCTCCGAAAGCAAGGAGAACGTCTCCAACATAAGGGACTTCTTTTCTACGATTGAAAGGGATTTCATATACGGCTGGGAGCCCCGCGGGAAATGGCACGAGGAAACATTGCGGGAGATATTCGAGGACCTTGATTTGATACACGTGGTGGACCCCTTCAGGGCGAGGAAACTGCACGGAGAATTCTCATATTTCCGCCTCCACGGAATCGGGGGATACAATTACGCTTTCACCGACTATGACCTGAAAAAACTCAGGGGGATGGTCCGAGAGGGGGATTACGTGATGTTCAACAACGTGCACATGTGGGACGATGCGCTGAGATTCAAAAGAATGTTAGGGGATGATGACCCTTAGCGTCGCAGCTTCGTAGGTGCTGTAATCCACAGCAAGTAGCGTGGTGCTTCCAAGCGCTATTATGTGCATCTCCACGCTGCCGTTGGTATCCAGCCATAGCGCAGTGGAGTTCATGTTCGTGATGTTGAAGGAGACGTTGTTCTCGGAAATTATGTGCACTCTTCTCCTCTCTCCCGTGTTCCTCAGGGTCACGTTAAAATCGCCCCCGTGGACCTCCTCCGGGATGAACTCCAGCGTGCTGGATTTCTCCAGGACCGTCAGGGTGAGGTTCTCCCACCTCTGCACGGCTGTCTTCGTCCTGATGTGCACCGAGATGGTGTAATTCCCCGGTGCGTCTGGTGCTAACTCCCTGCTGATCACTCGCGAGGAGTTGCTGTCCACGGAGAATACCGCGGAGTAGTTGATAGTGGCATTTACCCCAAGAATTTCAATTTTCAGCGTCACGTTCTCCCGCATCTCGCCCAGATTGGTGATATTCACCCGCAGAATCGTGCTGTTCTTCTCCCCGAGGATTAGCACGGGGTCATCGAGGGATGCGCTCATCCTCACGTCCTCGTGCACCTGGTGGATCTCCACGGGCACGGGAACGAAGGTCACCGCGAAGATTATAAGCGCTGCGAGGGCAATCGCTATGCGCTTCCCGTCTAACTTGACCACCTCGTTTAGAGGCGGCGGGTGCCTGAGTCCCAGGAACAAAACGAGGAGCCCGAAGAACAGCCAGCCGGGGTAGAATATTCCCAGGAAGAAGAGTATCGCGATGAACCCGTAGCTCACGTACTTCGCGTTCTCTCCCAGCACGGCGCGAATTGCATGGCCCCCGTCAAGCTGCCCTATCGGGAATAGATTTATCGCGGTCACGATGAACCCAACCCACCCCGCCATCGCGACAGGATGCACGAAGTTCGGCGAGGGGAGAACCTGGCCCAGGAGGTCGTAAATAAGGGGCATGTTGAGAATCATGTACGTGTTCGTTGCCTCCAAGTTCAGGTGGGGATGCGTTATGCCTCCGAGGTACATCCCAAGCGCTGTTACCGGTATCGCCACGAGGAACCCAACTATGGGACCTGCGAGGCCAATGTCTATCAGGGCCTTTCTGTCCGGTATTGGCTCGCGAATGGATATGAACGCGCCGAGGGTTCCGAGCATGGTGGGCGCGGGGATGAAGAAGGGAAGAGAAGCCGCCACATTGTGCTTCTTAGCCGCAAGGTAATGCCCCATCTCGTGGCAGCCCAGGATCGTGAGGAGGGGAACTGAGAAGTAAATCAGGCCTCCGAGGACATCGTTCCAGAGCCCCGAGGAGCCGTAATAGGCGACGTAGTATCCCATTCCCACCCATATCGTGGATATGATCGTGGCGATGAGCAGGGCCACGTTGACCCATATGCTCATGTACCTCCGCGGTGGATTCTTCAGAACGAGGAGTACGTACTCCGCCCCGCTCTTCCTCACCATGGGGATCGCGTCCATTCCCTTCAGCTCGAGGCGGAGAGCCTCGAAGTTCCTCTCGAATCTCGCCTGGTCATCTATGACGAAGTAGAATTCCAGATGGTCCGGGGTGATCCTGAACTCGTAGACGTTGAGGTACCTCCTCACGATGCGGTTTATCTCCTGGATCTCCGGCGTTACCATTTACAATCCCATAACCTCTCTTGCTATATTAAGCCCATCCTCAACTTTTTCTTTTTTCCCTCTTCCCTGCGCAAAGTCCCCGCGGCCACCAGCCTTGCCGCCCATCTTCTCCGCGACCTGGATTGCAATTTCCCTCGCCCTGCCCTGGCGGCTCCAGCCCATGATGTTCCCTTCCTCGTTTATCAGCACGACCTCATCCATCTCCCTTCTCAGGAGGCGCATGAGGCACT
>WAOY01000186.1 GCA_015520985.1 DHVE2 group archaeon | reverse complement strand
GACAACTATGGAAAAATTTAGATATTCGGACCCCTTCCTCCAAGATGAAGCCGCTATCTGCGAGGTGGAGAAGTTGTCACGGCGAACTTGCGTGGAGTGCCGGAGGATAAGAACCCACATGATGATTCTCGCGATTCTGCTAGTTTCCACCATGCTGCTCAGCATCACCTCTGCGGTTGAATCATCACCTCCCGCACTTAGGGGCATAGACAGCGTGAGCGTCTGGCCGGAGATTCCCGCACCAAACGGAACCGTGGAATTCATCGTTAAAGCGACCAACGTGAGTTACGTGCACATACAGCTTTGCATTAATGGCCTGTGCTTCACAGCCGAGAACATGACTTATCAGGGGAACGATACCTACCGTTACCTCTTTGTCCCGGGAAACGGACATTACCCCGCAACGGTGAACGGCACCCAGATAGATTACCACATACTCACCGATGTTGAGGAATACAACGGTACGCTAATCGTGAGAGAGAACAGCCCTCCAGAACTGGGCAGAGTGGAGATCAGCAACGCGCAGCCGCACCTCGGTGATAACATAACCCTGAAGGTCAACGTAACCGATGATTTTTCCGTGCACAACGTCACCTGCCGTTTAGAAACTCCTGGGGGCGTTGTGAGTTACCCAATGGTGGGAAATGGCAGTACCTACTCTGCCACCTTCAAACTCCTCTACGAGGGAAGTCACTTCGTGAAAATCGTCGCCTATGACAACTCGAACCAGAGCAACTTCACCACCGCAAGGTTCTTCGTCTATCCCAGTGTGCAGGAGGACCACGAACCACCCAAGGTAATAGATGCATACGGTGTCCAGAATGGCACGGAGATGAAGCTCGTCGTGTACATGACCGACGAGTCCGGGGTCATGGAGGCAAGGGCGAGGGTTCTCGGGAGATGGTACACGCTTAGCGAAGTGAAGGAGGGGATGTTCGAAGCAATAACCCCGGTGTCCCCCAACGTGACCATATACGCGAGGGATCCATACAACAACACCCTCAACACCACCCTCAGGATCACTGTGTTCAATCAGGGAAATCAAAAATCCGCCGGGCAGCCGTGGTACAACCCGTTTCTCCTGGTGGGACTAGGCGCGCTCATAGCGCTTGTAATTTTCCTGCCATTCAAAAAAACGCACGTATTCGTGATCCTCATAGCTGTTTTCGCCGTGGCCGCATCCATAGCAGCGTCCCTTCCAGAAATCGCATCCAATGCCGGGGGCAACGTGTTCAACGGCAACACGTGCTGGAGCTGCCTTGGTCTGCAGCCGCATTCCGCCCCCAAGGGGTGGCTCGTGGATTATCCGGATGGAAAGCCCGTGAATCACCCCGCGTGGATAAGAGAGATGTTGAAAAAGGGACCTGTGTTCATATACGTGCACCAGGTGCCGTGCACCGGCTGCGAGGTGCAGTGGAAGGACATGATAAAGGGGGGCATAATAACCCCCGATGGAAACCTCACAGATGAATACCGCGGCAGGATACAACTCGTGATCCTGGACGCCACATACGGCTCACCCACGAGGGATAGAGCGTTGGAGGTTCTAAAAACGTACTCCCTCGGGGTCCAGGGAACCCCCACGACGGTGGTGCTGACGGAGAAAGACGGTAAGGTTTACTGGTACTCGAAGAGCGGTGTGGTCTATGCGGAAGAGTTGAAGAAGGTGCTCGACGAGGCCATCGAGATGTACGGTGAGTAACATGCGAAGGAAGATAAGGACGTACAGGATAACTGTGCAGTTCCTGGTTTTCGTCGCCCTCAACATGGGCCTTGTTATAGGGTTCTACGGATTCCCTCCGCCAACCTTCTACTGCCACGGGTGCCCCTTCGCCTCCACCCTCTGCCCCCTGGGTGCCATACAGTACGCGGTCATCGTGGCCCCACTTCTCCTGGTTTACATCCTCGGGGTCCTCACGCTTTTCGCCTCCATATTCGGGCGCGCCCCCTGCGGCTGGGCCTGTCCCATCGGCGCGCTTCAGGACCTTGCGGGTTTGAAGACGAAATACAAGAGGTCCGCGTTCATGGACCGTGCGAAGATGCGATGGTTCAAGTATGCGGTCCTCGTATCAATTTTCCTTCTGCCCATTATCTTCCACGACAAGGTATTCTGCGACATATGTCCCATAGGAGGTCTGACGGCGACGGTGCCGACGCTGATCCTCATGCCCGGCCTCGCGCCCATGGAACCCTTCTTTATGGTGAAGATGATCCTCACCGTCCTGTTCCTGGTGCTCATAATTCTCGTGACCCGCGGGTGGTGCAAGTACTTCTGTCCCCTAGGGGCGTACCTGTCCGTCTTCAACAAGGTCTCCCTGGTGACGATTAAATTCGACGGTAGCAAGTGCCTGAACTGCACAATCTCTCTCTGCAAGGCCAGCTGTCCCATGAACATAGACCCCATGAAGGACATAGA
Source organism: DHVE2 group archaeon (assembly GCA_015520985.1). GTDB lineage: Archaea > Thermoplasmatota > Thermoplasmata > Thermoplasmatales > Aciduliprofundaceae > JAADDK01. The sequence continues at coordinate 4,128 of WAOY01000186.1, read as the reverse complement.
TTCCGTGGAGTGCATACGCTGCGGCAGGTGCGTGTACGCCTGCCCGTCGGGAGCGCTGAAGTTCGGCATACGCTATTCCCTCAACCCCGTGGATCTTAAGCTCACCCTGCGGGAGAGGGATGTGAATGATTGAGGCGTACATCTACGGGCTGGTTGTGGGGAGCACCCTCTGCTCGTTCTGCGCGGTGCCCCTCGTTTACTTTTCTTCCAGGGCATACATGGGCGACCACCGTGCCGTGCTGTACCTATTTCTCACCAGAACCGCGATGGTGATTGTCGCCGTACCCCTTATTCTCCTTGGGGCAGTAATAACGCTCCTCGCATCCATCGCCATGATAGCCGTGGGCACCCGGGCATTCATGGACTCCCTGGAGAAGAGACAGTTCGCGTGCAGGCCTCACACCGCGGCCCTAGGAGGGCTCATATGCGTTTCTGAGGGCTTTCCGGCGGTGCTGGCGGCCACATCGTTCATCGCGGCGATGGGAAATGCCCTTCTTTTTTCGCTGGGCACCATAACCCCTCTTCTCTTCTTTATGCGGTTCCGCAGGAGGTTGGGGCAGAGGTGGCAGCTTGTATTTTCCGGACTTCTCATAACCTTCGCGTTCTACCTCTTTTACCGCTCTCTCCTGCTCCTGGTGATAATGTAAAAAAATCAGGAGAGGGTTTTTCTCCTGCGCAGGAAAACAAATCCCGCCGCACCAACAAGCAGGGGTATGGCGAAGAAGTTCAATTCCGGTACGCCGGTGGAGTTCACCTTGATGTAATGGACATCGCTGTATCCCGTGGCCCTGACACTTCCCTCGGCGTATATCTTGATGTACGTTATCTGCGAGTCTCCCGGTGTTATGCGGTACTGCACGTTTTTCTCCTCACCGGGCTGGAGGGTCAGGTTCACGTAGGACTCCGAGTAGCAGTTCCCGCCGACGCATATCTCAACGGTCCATCCGGCAGGTACCGTGGCAGGGTCGTAGCCCACCTTAACGGTGCTCTCCTGGGCCATGTCGTTCCTCACGGTGGTGTTCAGGACGTACGTGTTGTTCGCGTAAGTGTTCACCGCGCTGGTATCCGGCACTAGATCCCACTCCTTCACCGGGCGTATGACCGTGTTGTAAATCTTCCCCTCTCTCCAGGAGTATCCCCCCTGGTTCACGTTGTGCACGTTGTGGGTCTGAACGAATGCAACCACGTAGAGCTTATCAGGGTCCCAGGACGTGCTTATGGTCGTCTTGTACCTCTTAACCAGAACGGTCCCTGCGTTGAGCGTTATCTGTGTCTCCGCTATGCCCTTCACCGCGGTGTAGCGTATGTAGTACTTCCCGTCCATGATGTTGTCGTCCTGCACAAGCACAACGTGCAGGTAGAGGCGATCATCGCTGGGCGTGCCGCTGCTTATAACAGTCACGTTCGCGTACACGGTGTTGTTGTAGAACCCGGTATCCAGGCCTAAAACCACCTCTGTCCTGTTCTGGAGATCGCTGTTCACCTTATCCTTGTACCAGTTGTAAATGGCGGTATCGTTGGGATCCGTGGATCCACCCAGCGCGGCATTTTCACCGCTGAAAAACGCCATCGGGGTGCCGGGTATGTCGTAGAAGTTGAACCTTATGTTGCTGAGCCCGTCCACAGCGGCATACGAATCTCCGTCGTGGTACTCAACTATTGCCAGTTCATTCAGGGTCATCTCCTCTGCCAGGCGGTTAACTGCCCCATCAGCCCCGGGGCAGTAGGTGCATGTGGTGGATGTTCCCAGTTCAATAAGAGACGTCTTCGGAAATAGCACTGTGTCCCTTGCACTACCATGCGCCCCAGGAACCGTCGCGATTCCCACGGTCAGAACCATCGCCATTATCAGCACAGCCACCCAAGGTCTTGCCGGTATCATAGCAAGGCAAATTCATATGGGCATATAAATCTATCGTCGCCTTTTCGCGGTTGTGGGCATTCAATACATTCATCTGTGCAAGGGGGACTCAATATGCCCCAAAAGGTTAAAACCTGTACCATCATGCCACCTGCAGGTGGTAACGGTGGAAGAGTGCGGTGAGTACTGCATGAACGTGCGCATAGACGGTAGCATGCTGATCACTGCGGAGGACGGAAAGAATGCGATCCTCATGGCAGCGAACGACAAGGCCATGAGCCCCCTGCGCGTTTTCCTCGCGAGTTTCGGAGGATGCACAGCGGTGGATGTCCTCATGATCCTCCAGAGGATGCGGGAAGACGTGAAGGAGGTGCGCGTGAACGTTTCCACGGAGAGGAGGAAAGAGTACCCTCGAATATTCACCCGAATCCATTTGAGATACGTCATAGCGGGAAATGTTAGGGAGGAGAGCGTGGAACGCGCGATAAGGCTCTCAGTGGAAAAGTACTGCTCCATAAGCGCCATGCTCCGGGACGAGGTTGAGGTGACCAGGGATTACGTTATATTGAGGGAGTGATCTCCCCCTGGGAATTGTTTTTATATCTCCGCGGAATTCAACAGGCATGGAGGTCGAGATAAAGGCGAGGGTCCCCTCCCTGGCGCAGGTGGAGGAGAAGATTAAAGGAATGAACGCCGAATTCGTGAGGGAAGTTGAAGAGGTTGACACCTATTTCTCGCACCCCTGCCGGGACTTCTCCAGCACGGACGAGGCGCTCCGCATAAGGAACGATTCATCGCTCACCTACAAGGGCCCAAAGGTTGACGCGGACACCAAGAGCCGGGAGGAGCACATAATCCACTTCGACAGCGAGGATGAAATGCGAAATATATTGCTGGCTTTGGGATTCCAGGAGGTTGCAACAGTGAAAAAGAGGCGCAGGTATTACCGCCTTGGAGACGTCACCATCTCTCTCGACGATGTGGAAAACCTCGGCGAGTTTGTGGAGGTGGAGTGCATAGGCCCTTACGATTCATGCCGGGAGAAGGTGATGAAAACCGCTAGGGATCTCGGCCTGGGGGAATTCATCAGGGAGTCGTACCTGGAACTGCTGCTGGGGAATCACAGCGGAACCACGTAAATTTCCTCGCCGCTCTGCAGCGCGTGAATTATCTTTTTCCCGTTGTTGGTGCTTTTTCGTATATTTATGTATCCCTCGCCGGATACCGTGGAGTTGAAGAGGTGCCGCGAGCCCGCATAAACCTCCACCTTCCTGTGCGCCAGGTCCTCGCCGACGATCAGGCGCAGGGTCTTCTTCCTCATGATCACCTCCACGGGCCTTCTTTCTCTCCCCATCGCAACCTTCTCGCCCCTGCCGAGTTCCTCCACGTTCAGCCCTATTCCCAGCATTCTCTCAAGGCGTTCTATGTTCTTCCCCTTCTTGCCTATCAGCGAGGGTATGGCGGAAGGATTCACGTAAATGGTCGCGCTGTTGGCGCCGGTCACCTTGGCCTTCACCCTCACCCCTGGGTACTCGCCCCTTATCTCCCTCTCTATCTCCCTCTCGGCGAGGCGATAAACTCCGGGGGATTCCTCCTCCACGGGCACAACCACGATCTGCTCCCCGAAACTGTATATCTCGTACAGGAGCTTTTCCTCTTCCAGATCACGCACCTCTATGACGGGCCTCGCCAGGTCCTCCTCGGTCATCCCGCTGGGCACCTTAACCACGTATTTGAGAGTGAGAACCTTCGCAATGTCGCCCTTCTCTATGTGTATTATCGTATCTACGATTTGGGGTATCACGCCGAGTTCAACGCGCCCTATGAACCTCTGCACAGCGTCTATCGCGCGGGTCGCGTGCACCACGCCCACCATACCCACCCCGGCGAGGCGGAGATCGGAGAATACCTTGAAATCGGAGGTGGTGCGCATCTCGTCGAAGATTGTGTAGTCGGGGCGCACGAGGAGAAGGATATCTCCCGTCCTCTCCATGCTGCCTTCCAGCGCGGTGTACTGCGTGATTTCATCGCTCAGAACTAGGTCGCGGGGCTTCTCCATGGTCTTCACAATCTTTTTCATCGAGGCGTAATGCTCGGCCAGGGCCTGGACGAAGGTGCTTTTACCGGCCCCTGGGGATCCCGAGACGAGAATCCCCTCGGCCCTCTCGTCCAGGCGCCTGCGCAACTTGTCGGATATGCTGTAATCCTCCAGGGATAATTTAACGACGGGCCTCACGGCGGTGATCTCAAGCGCTTCGGAGAAGGGA
>WAOY01000185.1 GCA_015520985.1 DHVE2 group archaeon | reverse complement strand
TCCTGGCTTACAACTCCCCTGGAATTTCCCTTATAACCGTTGGGTGTGAGGGGAGCAGAGACATAGAGAATGCAAAAGAAGTCGCCGAATCTATTGGGGTGAAGACGCGAATTGTCCTTCTGGACGAAGATGCCCTTCTTGAGGGCATACGCCTCCTAGCATCCCAGTTCCCAGAATTGTCGCCGGTGGAAATCTCGTTCGAACTGCCCCTCCTGTTCGCTGCCAGGAACGCATTAAGCGATAAGATATGCACGGGACAGGGCGCGGACGAGCTCTTCGGCGGCTACGCAAAGTACCTCAGAAATCCTGGATTGATGAAGGATGACGTGGAGAAGTTAATCACAGTCACTATCCCTAGGGAGAGGAGAATCGCGGGGATGTTCCGCAAAGAGCTCTTCACCCCGTACCTGAGCGGGGAAATCCTGAGAATTGCATCCAGAATCCCCGTGGAATGCAAGATAAGGGACGGTGTGAGGAAGTGGATTCTCAGGGAAGCCGCCAGGAAGTTGGGCGCGCCGGAGATCATCGTCGAGAGGGAGAAGAAGGCGGCTCAGTACGGCAGCGGAATATGGAAGGAAATGCGCAGGCTCGCGAGGAAAAGAGGAATGAGCGTGGAGGAACTCATCGCATCCCTCAGGGAAGGAAGAGATTAAATCCAATGCCGCCATTTCCCCCACCATGAACCTGAAGGACATCGTTCATGCTTTTGGCGTGCCCGGTTTTGAGGACGAGGTAAGAAATCTAGTCCGCGAGGAGATGGAGAAGCACGCCGACGAGGTTTTCGTGGACCGCATGGGAAACGTGATCGGGGTTAAGAAGGGAGGAAAGAGGAAGGTGATGCTCGCCGCCCACATGGACCAGATCGGGTTCATGGTTAAGGCAATAACGGAGGAGGGTTACCTGATCATATCGCCAATTGGTGGTATAAACACCATCGTTCTGAGGTCATCCGCGGTGAGGATAAGAACCGATGAGGGATTTATCCACGGTGTCATAGGCGAGAAGCCCCCGCACCTGGGTAAGGAGCAGAAGAAAGTGGAGTTCAAGGACCTGCGCGTTGACATCGGGGCGTCGAGCAGGAAAGAGGCGGAGAAGATGGTGAAGATTGGGGACGTGGGCACATTTGAGACGCATTACTTCAAGCTCGGGGATAAAATCGTGGCCAATTCCCTGGACGACAGGATCGGCGTTTACATTCTTCTCGAACTCATGAAGAGGGTGGAGAGCGATTCCACGCTCTACTTCGTGGCCACTGTGCAGGAGGAGATCGGGCTCAAAGGTGCCCGCACATCCAGCTTCGGGATATACCCAGACATAGGGATAGCGGTGGACGTGACCCACGCGGCGATGCCGGGAGTTTCGAAGGAAGAAGTGCCCGTTGAACTTGGGAAAGGGCCGGTGATAAGCGTCGGCGCCATATTCCATCCAAAGTTGTTCAGGCACTTTGTGGCGGTGGCGAAGAAGAAGAGGATACCCCATCAGATAGAGGCAAACCCATCGTGGTCCGGAACGGATGCGGACATAATACAGCTGTCCCGCGACGGTGTGGCCACTGGGGTGATTTCCATCCCCGAGAGGTACATGCACTCCTCCGTGGAGATGGTATCGGAGAAGGACGTGAGGAACGCCATACGCCTTCTCCGCGAGGCGCTGAAGGAAATAGGCAAGGTGGACCTGCACTGGTGACTTTCACTTCTCCACCTTTTTCACCTGGTTGCGGTACATCTCCACGAGTTCCTTCACCGTCGTTGCCTCCTCGGGTGCTTTGTCATCCCTCCATCTCCCCGTGAAGCGTGGGAAGCGTATCGCGAGGCCCGAGCCCTTCTCAATGATGTCCCTTGCGCAGGTGTGCGTCGGGCTCAGGGTGATCTCGGCCCCTATCACCTCCAGAACGACCTTGGGGACGAACCAGTAGTCCGCTTCGATCTCGCTCCAGACGCGGGGGTGTTTCTTCTCTATCCTCAACTCCTCGAACATCCGCGGGAGATTGGCGAGTTGCTCGTCGGTGAACCCGCTTCCCAGCTTGCACACCGTCTCGAACCTGTCCTTCTCCGGGTTGTACGCAGCCATGAGCAGCGCGCCGTACGTGCCCTTCCTCCTGCCCTTGCCCGCGAAGGCGCCCACGACCACGAGGTCTATGGTATCGGCCATCTCGGCGCGGTAATCCCTCTTGTACTTTATCCACAGGAATTCCCTGGCTCCAGCGCGGTAGATGCTCTCCTCCCCTATGTTCTTCGCAACCAGGCCCTCGCAGCCGTCCTCTATGGCCCTGTTGAAGAACTTCTTTATCTCCTCAATATCCCCCGAAACTATTCGGTGCGCGAATTTAACGCGATCAGTTTGCTGAATCCACTTCTCCAGCGCGGCGCGTCTCTCGGGATAGGGCCTGGATGTCATGTCCTCCCCGTTCAGGTATAGCACGTCGAAGAGGAAGAGGACTACGGGGATCTCTTCCATTATCTTCTCGATCCCGTACTTGCGCCCGCGTCGGTGAGAGACCATCTGGAACGGCAGCATTTCTCCGGTGTTCACGTCCACGGGCACGGCCTCACCGTCGAATATGCCCTCCTCGCCCCTGAACGCCTCGCCTATTGCCTCTATCACGTCGGGGAACTGCGATGTGATGTTCTCAAGGCGCCTGGAGTACAGCATGGTCTTCTCCTTCCCCACATGGGCCTGGATGCGCATCCCATCGTACTTGTACTCGAAGGCGGCGCGACCGCCCATCTTCTCCAGGATCTCCTCCAGGGATGGAAGGCGCTCCGCGAGCATGGCGCGGATGGGGATTCCAAGTTCTATACGAACCTCCCTTATCCCATCGGGGCCCTTCTCCGCAAGCATCTTCGCTATATAGCCCAGGTCCGGGTGGATGTTGTAAGCCCTCTCCACCTCATCGCGGAGATCTTTACTGCCTCCGAAGGCAATGGCCAATGCGTCCAGGATTGTCATGTCCGCTATGCCCAGGCGAAGTTTGCCGACGACGGTGCGGAGGAGATACCTGGCTTCTAGGGGGGTAGCCGAGTTGAGCAATTCCACGAGGAGCTTTATCTTCCTGTCCTGGCTGCCAGCACCTTCAGCGCGGGCAATTTTCTCGAAATTCTCATAGACCTTCTCAACTGTGAGCTCCTGAGACGACTCGAAGGAGAAGAGGCTCATCTGCCTCTTGTTCTTCAGCGCCTCCTCCGCCACCACGCCTATGTCTCCGTGCTTCTGCATCATCCCCACGATTTTCTTCTCTCCTATGCCCGATGCCTGGGAAATCGCTTTTATTGCGAGCTTCTCCGCGAGGCCAAGCTCGATGCCCACGTAATCCGGGTAAAGCTTGCCCTGGGTGAGGTAAACCACCTTGTCTATCACGTCCTTGGGCGTGTTTCTGAGGAGTTCGACCAGGTAATCCGTCATCTCCAGCCTCTTGGTCGTCCCCTCGATCTTCAGGTACGTCTCCGCGATGATTCTGTAGAGCATACTTACAATTATCACCTACGGGTATTTAAGGGATTTCCCGGTCAAAAAATTGGAGAAAAGAGAAAATCACTCTTCGCTGAATATGTCCCCTTCCTCGCCCTTCAAAACTTCCTGCACTTCTTCTTCAATTTCCCTCTCCAAACTGAACTCCTGCCTCTTCTTGTGCGGCACCATGGAAGTTACCTCCTGGCGGATGAATATATGGAAACAAGGGATATAAACATTGCGGGGAAATTATCAGGGAGTGTATCTTCCGTACTTTCCAGCGCGGTGCTCGTCCCTGAGTTCTTGGTAAATCAGGCCGTTCTTTACCGCCATCTCCCTGATTTCCGGGCCCTGCTTCACCACCTTCGCCGGAATCCCGAGGACGAGGGAATTCGGTGGTATCTTGGTGCCTGGAGTTACAACCGCTCCAGCACCCACAACGCTTCCCTCGCCTATCACCGCGCCATCAAGCACGACTGCGTGAATCCCGATAATCACGTTGTCCTCTATGGTGGCGGCGTGCACCATGGCGAGGTGTCCAACCGTGACATTCTCGCCGATCACCGTGGGCACCCCGTGGGAAACGTGCACCACCACATTGTCCTGTATGTTGCTGTTCTTTCCAACGAAGATGTGCGAAACGTCCCCGCGGAGCACTGCGCCGTCCCAGATGCTCACACCTTCTTCAATCGTAACATCTCCCACGAGAACGGCCGTAGGCGCTATGTACGCCGAGGGATGCACCTTCGGAG